>NZ_JBFOCN010000045.1:0-64452 GCF_040907815.1 Aeromonas sp. s6 | reverse complement strand
TGCGCGTCATCGACATTTATACCCATCGCTGGCGGATCGAGGAGTTCCATAAGGCATGGAAAACCGGAGCAGGAGCCGAGAGGCAACGCATGGAGGAGCCGGATAATCTGGAGCGCATGGTCTCGATCCTCTCGTTTGTTGCAGTCAGGCTGTTACAGCTCAGAGAAAGCTTCACCCTGCCGCAAGCGCTCAGGGCACAAGGGCTGCTAAAAGAAGCGGAGCACGTAGAAAGCCAGTCCGCAGAAACGGTGCTGACCCCGGATGAATGTCAGCTACTGGGCTATCTGGACAAGGGAAAACGCAAGCGCAAAGAGCGCGCCGGGAGCTTGCAGTGGGCCTACATGGCGATAGCCAGACTGGGGGGCTTTATGGACAGCAAGCGAACCGGAATTGCCAGCTGGGGCGCCCTCTGGGAAGGCTGGGAAGCCCTGCAAAGTAAACTGGATGGCTTTCTTGCCGCCAAGGATTTGATGGCACAGGGGATCAAGATCTGATCAAGAGACAGGCCATCATCTTCGCCAATAGCATCTATTGCTTGCCTGAGTAAATTGATGAGTTTTGTGTCCCCCTTTATATTTTTACTTTGTTTTTGAATGGGTTGTTCCAGAGCCGGTTCTGCATCAAGATATAGAAATCGAGAGCAACTATTGACGAATGGTAATGGTGCTTTTCGCTCTCCAAATCCGATGACGAATTTTCCATCAGCAAGTGTTCTAGTAACTAAAGGTGTAAAATCACAATCTGATGACACAAGGCATATTATGTCAATGTGTTTTGTGTATATGACGTCCATGACATCAATGACTAATGCCATGTCTGTAGCATTCTTACCCTTTGTTAAATCAAATTGTTGTACTGGTTGTATAGCATAATCGTGTAGTACATCTTCCCATGGTTTAATATTCGGGTTTTTCCAGTTACCATATGCTTTTCTAATGTTTACAACGCCGTATCGAGCTAATTCTGAAAGAACAATATCTATCTTACCTGCCGGTGCATTATCAGCATCAATAAATACGGCTATTTTTTCTTTATCTTTCATGAAAGCCTCCGTGCATAAATTTATTTTATGAGCAGTGATTCCATTATACTACTTAGCCGTAGGTTCGAATAATGAAGCGTATTCGGACGTTCGGGAAATGTATTATGCCACAAGCGTCTCCAGCCACCAGTGACAAACAGCCCAAGATTGTTACGCTGCTGCAACTAAGTTGGCTAATGCTGTTGCGCTGGTGAATCAATCCTGCCGCTGTTTGGGGCAACCCGCTGGCCACGCTGGTGGCCAATGCCCCCCCGATTTGAGGCAAAGTGCCAAGCCGAACTCAGGTTAGCTCCCGCTTATTGACCCTTGCACAACGTTCCTCGCTATCAGGGCTGGCTATCACTCGCGTCATAAAAATGCGGACCCAATAGTCTGCATGTTGCAGGCAAAGGCGCCGGGCTTACGGCATTTCGCTTTGCTCGCAGTGCATGGCAGGCTTAGCCTTGATTGGGTAAATCGGTCTTGCTGTAAAAGACGATGTGAGTAACGTGGGGATCGTTGATCTGTTCCAGAATACCGACCTAGAGTTCATAGGCGAAACCGCCACCAACCTTGAAAAATCGGGCCATAGGGCGTATAACCACGCGCTTGTCAGTGTATTGAGTGAGCTAACTTTTATGCAGCAGAGTGAACCCGTGCAGACCGCCCCCTTTTGGCAGGCGAAGAGCCTGCAGCAGATGACCATGACGGAGTGGGAGTCTCTGTGCGACGGCTGCGGCAAGTGCTGTCTGAACAAGCTGATCGACGAGGACACCGAGGAGCTGGTGTTCACCAACGTGGCCTGCAACCTGCTCAATACCAAGACCTGCCAGTGCTCCGACTACGGCAACCGCTTTAAAAAAGAGCCGGACTGCCTGCAGATCACCCACGACAAGATTGCCGAGTTCAACTGGCTGCCCTCCACCTGCGCCTATCGCCTGCTGGCGGAGGGGCAGGGCCTGCCAGAGTGGCATCCGCTTATCACCGGCAGCCGCAGCGCCATGCACCAGGCTGGCCAGTCGGTGCGCGGCAAGGTAGTGCACGAGGCGCAGGCTGGTGACTGGGCCGACCATATCATTACCTGGGCGAGCTAAGCCTTAATCCGCCGTTTATTGCTTACTACAGGGGCAGGGGAGTGAGACTTCGCTGCCCCTGTTGTTTTTGGGATATAAGGGATGCGTTTTTGTGATAAAGGTAGTGTAAAGTTCTGCTGTGAGATGAACGTAGTGAGGGGGATGAGAAGCCGTCTCTAACGCCGTCTGTATTCGTTCAATCGCTTTTAGACACAAGGGCAGCAGAGTCCACACTCCGCTGCCCTTGTTGCTTTCTGGCGTCTTCTGGCGATGTAGTGTTGTTCTCCTCAGCCTGGCCCTCTCCCAAGGGGAGAGGGAAGGGGGCGGGGGATGTTTTACAGCGTCCGCGACGATAACGTTTCTCTGTTCTGCTGTTCTGCTGTTCTGCTGTTCTGCTGTTCTGCTGTTCTGCTGTTCTGCTGTTCTGAGTACCTGAGTGCCTGAGTGCCTGAGTGCCGGTGGGCACATCCGTGCATCAAGCGCAGGAGAGGAGTGGAGAGGGGCATCATAGAGAGGGGCGTTAGGAGGCTAACGTCTGGCCGAGCCTGCGGCTCAGAGCCCACGAGCCAGCCGGCCTGGGAGGTGGGAAGCGGCTTGCACACTGCCAAACAGCCATAAAAAAACCGGCGCCTTGGCGCCGGTTTTTGTTCTCCGAGACTCTATTACAGAGAAGCGGTGAAGGTACGGGTGATGACGTCTTGCTGTTGCTCCTTGGTCAAGGAGTTGAAGCGAACGGCATAACCGGATACGCGGATGGTCAACTGCGGATATTTCTCCGGGTTTTCCATGGCGTCCAGCAGCATTTCACGGTTCATCACGTTGACGTTCAGGTGCTGACCACCTTCCAGGTTGGCTTCGTGGTGGAAGTAACCATCCATCAGGCCGGCCAAGTTGGCTTTCTGGGCTTCCATGTCTTTGCCCAGCGCGTTCGGCACGATGGAGAAGGTATAGGAGATACCATCTTTGGCGTAGGCGAACGGCAGCTTGGCAACGGAAGTCAGGGAAGCAACGGCACCCTTCTGATCACGACCGTGCATCGGGTTGGCACCCGGGCCGAACGGCGCACCGGCGCGACGACCATCCGGGGTATTACCGGTCTTCTTGCCGTACACCACGTTGGAGGTGATGGTCAGCACGGACTGGGTAGCCACGGCACCACGGTAGGTGTTCAGCTTCTGAATCTTCTTCATGAAGCGCTCGACCAGGTCGCAGGCGATGTCATCGACGCGAGCGTCGTTGTTGCCGAACTGCGGGTACTCGCCTTCGATTTCGAAGTCGATGGAGACGCCATCGGCATCACGTACCGGCTTGACCTTGGCGTACTTGATGGCAGACAGGGAGTCAGCGGCTACGGACAGACCGGCGATACCACAGGCCATGGTGCGATAGACGTCACGGTCGTGCAGCGCCATCAGGGAGGCTTCGTAGCTGTACTTGTCGTGCATGTAGTGGATGATGTTCAGCGCAGCAACGTATTGCTTGGCCAGCCAGTCCATGAAGTGATCCAGTCTGTCCATCACGTCGTTGTAGTCGAGGTACTCGGAGGTGACCATTTCGGTCTTCGGACCGACCTGGATCTTGAGCTTCTCGTCCATACCGCCGTTGATTGCATACAGCATGGTCTTGGCCAGGTTGGCACGGGCACCGAAGAACTGCATCTGTTTGCCGACGATCATCGGGGACACACAGCAAGCGATGGCGTAGTCATCGTTGTTGAAGTCCGGACGCATCAGGTCGTCGTTTTCGTACTGAACGGAAGAGGTCTCGATGGATACCTTGGCGCAGTACTTCTTGAAACCGACCGGCAGCTTCTCAGACCACAGGATGGTCAGGTTCGGCTCAGGGGACGGGCCCATGGTGTACAGGGTGTTCAGCATACGGAAGCTGTTCTTGGTGACCAGGGTACGGCCATCAACGCCCATACCGGCCAGGGTCTCGGTGGCCCACATCGGGTCGCCGGAGAACAGTGAATCGTATTCCGGGGTACGCAGGAAGCGAACCATACGCAGCTTCATGACCATGTGGTCCATCAGCTCCTGGGCTTCTTGCTCGGTGATCAGGCCTTTTTGCAGGTCACGCTCGATGTATATGTCCAGGAAGCTGGAGGTACGACCGAAGGACATGGCCGCGCCGTTCTGGGACTTGACCGCCGCGAGGTAGGCGAAGTAGGTCCACTGTACGGCTTCTTTGGCGGTCTTGGCCGGTACGGAGATGTCGCAGCCATATTTGGCAGCCATCACCTTCATCTGGGCCAGGGCACGGTGCTGCTCGGAGATCTCTTCGCGCAGACGGATGGTGGCTTCCAGGTTGACACCGTTTTCCAGGTCAGCCTGCAGGGACTTGAACTGGGCCAGTTTGTCGGCCATCAGGAAGTCGATACCGTACAGGGCAACACGACGGTAGTCACCGATGATACGGCCACGGCCGTAGGCATCCGGCAGACCGGTGATGACGCCGGACTTGCGGCAGTTCAGGATGTCTTTGGTGTAGACGTCGAACACGCCCTGGTTGTGAGTCTTGCGGTACTCGGTGAAGATCTTCTCGACCATGGGGTCAAGCTGGCGACCGTACACTTCGCAAGAGGTCTTGACCATCTTGATACCGCCGTTGGCGATGATGGCGCGCTTGAGCGGTTTGTCGGTCTGCAGACCAACGATTTGCTCCAGGCTCTGGTCGATATAGCCGGCATCGTGAGCGGTAATGGTGGAGGGCAGGTCGGTATCAAAATCGACCGGCGCGTGAGTGCGGTTCTCGATCTTGATGCCTTCCATGACCTTGTCCCACAGCTTGGTGGTAGCTTCGGTCGCGCCAGCCAGGAAGGACTCGTCACCTTCATACGGGGTGTAGTTCTTCTGGATGAAGTCACGGGTGTTGACAGAGGTCTGCCATTCACCGGCTGCGAAGCCTTCCCATGCTTTTTGGAACTGTTCGTTAAGTTCTGCCATTTTCATTACCTCTCAAGGTATTTATGTGTCTGCCGCCATCCTTAATGATGGCGACGGAAGATAAACCAGTAAGTCAGCCCAACCATGACGCCACCACCAATGATATTACCGATGGTGACGGGAATGAGGTTGTGCAGGACGAAGTTGGACACGGTCAGGTCGGCAAAGGTCGCCGGATCCTGGCCGATGGCCTGCCAGAATTCCGGGCTCGCGACGCTGTGGATGGCGATACCGACCGGGATCATAAACATGTTTGCAATGCTGTGCTCAAAACCGGAGGCCACGAACATGGCGACGGGGAGCAGCATCACCATCACCTTGTCGGTGGCGCTGCGGGCGCCGAAGGCCATCCACACGGCGAGACACACCATGAGGTTGCAGAGGATGCCAAGGGCCACGGCCTCGAAGAAGGTGTGATGGATCTTGTGCTGGGCCACTTTCATGGCGTTCAGCCCCCACTGACCATCCGCTGCCGTGTATTCCGCCGACATGATGATGAGGCCGACGATGATGAGACCGCCGATGAGGTTGCCGAAGTAGACCAGTCCCCAGTTCTTGAGCAGCTGGGCCCAGCTGATGCGATTGGCCGCCTTGGCTACCAGGGTGAGGGTAGTGGAGGTGAACAGTTCGGCGCCGAGCAGGACGCAGAGGATGAGACCGAGGGAGAAGCAGATGCCGCCCACCAGCTTGGACATGCCCCAGGCCATGCCGCTTGAGCCCGTGGTGACGGTGATATAGAAGACGAAGGCGATGGCGATGAAGGCGCCAGCAGTGATGGCCAGGGGAATGACCTTGTATGCGGGCTTGGTGGCCTTGGCATAGGTAATGTCTTCGGCCAGGGCGGCGATGGCTTCGGGCTTCAGACAATCAAAGGGAGATTCTGCTTTCAATTCTCAGTACCTGCATATTTTGCCTGTGGAAATCATAACAAAGGGGCTGATCCCCAAAATTGACTCCGATCAAGAATTACAGATTGTGAATGTAATTTTACTACAGGATTTTTCGCCATCCGGAAGCGTTTCTTTACACCAGGTTTCAGGTGAAACAGAAATGAGTCTGTTATTAATTTTATGATTTTTAAGAACTTATAAAGGGCGCCCTGAAAAACGTACCGGCAAGGCACCTGTGCAGCCGCACTGCACCATGAGTGCCAAATTAACAACCCCCTAAGAGGTATTTTTTGTCTTTTATTTCATCTTTGTGGCACGGCCAGCCAAAGCGTAGACCATAAAACAGAAGGGGCCATAAGGCCCCTTCGTCACGCTAGCATATCAGTTCCAGGTATGGATTCGTTTGGCTTTTTGCAATTTCTCGTAAGCGGCCAGCAGTTTCTGGTGCAGCGGGAACTGGGAGAGGGAGAGATCGGCGGCTTCCAGACCGTGGAAGCGCGCCTCGCCGCGGGCGTTGGCCCACGCCTGTGCCAGGGTCTCTTCCCCGAACATGCGGGCGAACACCGGGCGGTACTGCTCGGGGTCGCGTTCCTCGTCGAGGAAAAGCTCGACGCAGGCGCGCAGGGCGCGGTAGTAAGCAGCGCGATCCGCCGGGAACACCGACTGGTTGAACTCCATGGTCCAGTCGATGAGGTCGAGGGCGCTCTCCAGGTCGCCAGCGGCCAGCGCCAGCATGGCTTTGAGCTCACCGACGCGCAGGGTGTGCAGGGCAGTGCCCTTGGCGGCGGCGATGCCGAGCAGCTCGCGCACCCGGGTCCGCTCGTCGTGCCCCTCTTCATCCAGCTGGTCGAACAGGGCCATGTACTGCTCTGCGTCCCACTCGAGCGCCGGCAGCGCCAGGATGGTCTCCCGCAGGTGGGCCCCCATGGTGTTGTTGGCCAGCAGCAGATCTTCCACCGGATAGATGTCGGACATGCCGGGCACCAGGATACGGCAGGCGTAGACACCCAGATGCTCGTAGTCGGCGATGTAGACCGGCTGCTCCAGCTCGTGGAAGATGCCGATCAGGTGGTCGAACTCCTCTTGCGAGGTGCCACGGAAGTCCCAGTCGGCAAACTCGAAGTCGGACTCTTCCTTGAACAGATCCCAGCTGATGAGGCCGGAGGAGTCGATGAAGTGGGTCTCCAGGTTGTGGTGATCCGCCACCTGCTCGTTGTCGAACGACGGCGGCACGAAGACGTCCAGATCCTTGAGGCTGCGCCCTTGCAGCAGTTCGGTGACGGTACGCTCGAAGGCGACCTCGAAGCGCGGGTGGGCGCCGAAGGAGGCAAAGCAGGTGCCATTGCTCGGGTTGAGCAGCACCACGCAGATGACCGGATAACGGCCGCCGAGGGAGGCATCGAAGCTGTAGATGGGGAAGCCTTCGGCCTCCAGTGCATCGATGGACGCCTTGATGCCCGGGTAACGGGCGATGACCTCGCCCGGGATCTGGGGCAGGCTGATGGCCTCGGCGATGATCTTGTTCTTCACGTGGCGCTCGAACACCTCCGACAACCCCTGGGTGCGGGCCTCGGTGCGGGTGTTGCCGGCACTCATGCCGTTGGAAACATACAGGTTGCCGACGATGTTCATCGGGATATAGACGGTCTGGTGGTCGGACTGGCGCTCGAAGGGCAGGGCGACGATGCCGCGCTCCTCGTTGCCGGATTGCAGGTCCACCAGCATGTCGGCGGTCACTTCACCGTCCGGGTTGTAGAACTTGCGGGTGAAGGAGTCGAGCAGACCGGCGGGCAGCTGATCCCC
Organism: Aeromonas sp. s6; assembly: GCF_040907815.1. Lineage (NCBI taxonomy): Bacteria > Pseudomonadati > Pseudomonadota > Gammaproteobacteria > Aeromonadales > Aeromonadaceae > Aeromonas > Aeromonas sp. s6. The sequence continues at coordinate 56,720 of NZ_JBFOCN010000045.1, read as the reverse complement.
CTCGATGGGGAACCACTTCTCGTTCGGGTAGTGGACGAAGTCGCCATTGGCGACCTGCTCGCCCAGGTAGAAGTCGGCGAAGAAGTAGTTGGTGGAGAGACGCTCGAAATACTCGCCAAGGGCGGAGGCGAGCGCCGCCTTCTTGCTGGCACCCTTGCCGTTGGTGAAGCAGAGAGCGCACTCCTTGTCCCGGATGTGCACGGACCAGACGTTGGGCACGGGGTTGAGCCAGGAGGCCTCTTCGATATCAAACCCCAGGGCTTGCAGCTTGGTCTGGAAGCGTTCGATGGAATCTTCCAGCGCTGCGTCCTTGCCGGGAATAAAAGTGTGGTCGGTCATCACAATGTCCTGATTTTATGGGCTCATGTTTGGACGCAGATAATAGCATGAGTGACGGGGAAAGCGGCCAGGGCAATGGTGTGGGCTTGCCCAGGTCTGCATTGGATGGGCGGGGTGTGGTAGTGGGGCCGGACGGTGCGCTGCGGGGCGGCGATTTTTCATGGGAAAGAGGGTTGGGTCATCAGTTTTACTTAACATAATTAAGATAAAGTAAATTTTATTATGACCCTGTGCCCTTCATCATGGCGTCAACCGTTGGCGGGGGAAGGAAAAGAGGGGAACGCCCGTGCCCGTTCCGCCACCCCGTCTTGATGAGCCTTGACCAGGAGTGCTGAATGTTCCCGATGATCCCCCGTATCGACCCCGAGATAGCCAGGTTGGCGCCGGGTTTTTGTGCCCTCAGCATCGTGGTGGAAGCCGCCCCCGTGATTGACACTCTGGTGGGGGAGCGGGCCCTGGCCCGGGCATGTGCGGCCCTTGGCACCGACGAGGCCCCCTGGGCCCTTGAACATCTGGCCGCCTGGGATCAGGTGTTCAAGGGGTTTGGCGCCAAGCCTGCCCGCACGCCCTGCTCGGCCCAGGCACTGCGCAAGCGGGTGCTGCGCGATGGCGTCTTGCCCGCCATCGATCCTGTGGTGGATCTCTACAACGCCATCAGCATCGAGTATGCCATTCCCGTGGGCGGGGAGGATCTGGCGGCCTATGTGGGAGCGCCGCGCCTGGTGATTGCCGATGGCAGCGAATGCTTTGACACCCCTCAAAGAAGGGCTGCCAATCCAGGAGGCACCGGCTCCCGGAGAGGTGGTGTGGCGGGACGATCTCGGCGTCACCTGTCGCCGCTGGAACTGGCGCCAGGGGATCCGCACTCGCCTGAGCCTCTCTTCCCCCCGGATGTGGTTCATTCTGGAGTGTCTGCCGCCGATGCCGCGCACGGCCTTGTGGGAGGCCGGCGACAGGCTGATTGCCGGTCTCACGCAGATGATGCCTGGGGCCCGCATCGAGCAGACGCTGGTGGAGTGATTGAAGGAGCAGACGAAAAGATAAAAGGAGGCGCCCCATGCTCGCCCGGGCGGTCATGGGGCGGATCTTGCTCGCCATGTCACGTCTGTGCCACCCGCCTTTACCCACCGCCTGCGAACACATCAGCAAGCAGAGGAACACAGCAACACGCCGGGCTGACATCGCCCCCTGGAGTTTGCCACGTCGGGGCCGGTGTACCCGGCCCTTTCAGCGCGCCTAACCGATGAATTTCAGACCCAGAATGCCGACGATGATGAGCAGCAGGCAGAGCACCCGGGCCAGGGTGGCCGGTTCGTTGAACAGCCAGATCCCCATCAGCACGGTGCCGACCGCGCCGATACCGGTCCAGACCGCGTAGGCGGTGCCAAGGGGCAATTGCTTGACCGCCATGGCGAGCAGCAGCACGCTCACGGCCATGGCACTCAGGGTCAGCAGGGTGGGGAGGGGACGGCTGAAACCGTCGGTGTACTTGAGGCCAATGGCCCAGGCGACCTCGAACAGGCCGGCCAACAGCAGGAGCAACCACGACATAAGGCAGATTCCGCAGGAAGCAGGGTCGTCCCTGCGTATCAGGAGGCCTCGGGGCCGTCCCCGAGGGGCAGCGGGGCTGCCGGTCGGTCTCAATGATGCCCCAACTGGAGGCAGGATGCCAACCGGCTGCCCGCAGGTCGGCCAGGCCGACGGATATTGCAGCGAATGGCACAGAATATTGCGCAATTCGACTTGCGCCCGCCGTCACAATCCGTAATGTGGACAGACGCATTTTTTGCAACTCATATATTGTGAATCCCTTGTAAACGGCTGGCGCCAAGGCAGGGGTCACGGGTACCACACACGATTTCTATAAGCAGCTATCCAGGGTAGGACATTATGAAAAAAGTAGGTTTGGTCGGTTGGCGTGGCATGGTGGGTTCGGTCTTGATGAGCCGGATGCAGGAAGAGAAGGATTTTGCCCGCATTCAACCCACCTTCTTCACCACCTCCCAGGCCGGTGAGGCCGCCCCCAATTTTGGTGTCGATGCCGGCACCTTGCAGGACGCCTTCGATCTCGAGGCGCTGGCCGCGCAGGACGTCATCATCACCGCCCAGGGCGGCGACTACACCAAGGATGTTTATCCGCGTCTGAAAGCCGCCGGCTGGCAGGGCTACTGGATTGACGCCGCCTCCTTCCTGCGCATGGAGAAGGACGCTGTCATCATCCTGGATCCGGTCAACGGCGACGTCATCGAACACGCCCTGAACAACGGCATCAAGACCTTCGTTGGCGGCAACTGCACCGTCAGCCTGATGCTGCTGGCCCTGGGTGGCCTGTTCAAGGCCGATCTGGTGGAGTGGGTGAGCGTGGCCACCTATCAGGCGGCCTCCGGTGGTGGTGCCCGCCACATGCGCGAGCTGGTCACCCAGATGGGCATGCTGCGGGATGAAGTGGCGGTGGAGCTGGCGGATCCCGCCTCCGCCATCCTCGACATCGAGCGCAAGATCACCGAGAAGACCCGCTCCGGCACCCTGCCGGTGGACAATTTCGGCGTACCGCTGGCCGGTGGCCTCATTCCCTGGATCGACACCAAGCTCGACAACGGCCAGAGCCGTGAAGAGTGGAAGGGCCAGGCCGAGACCAACAAGATCCTGGGTATCGAAAACGCCGCCATTCCGGTGGATGGTCTGTGCGTGCGGATCGGGGCCCTGCGCTGCCACAGCCAGGCCTTCACCATCAAGCTGAAAAAAGATGTGCCCTTGGCCGAGATCGAAGCCCTGCTGGCCGCCCACAACGACTGGGTCAAGGTGATCCCGAATGATCGCGACATCACCGCCCGCGAGCTGACCCCGGCTGCCGTCACCGGCACCCTCAGCATCCCGGTGGGTCGTCTGCGCAAGCTCAATATGGGTCCGGAGTACCTGGCCGCCTTTACCGTGGGTGACCAGCTGCTGTGGGGCGCCGCCGAGCCGCTGCGTCGCATGCTGAACATCCTGCTGGCCCGCTGAGGTAGCTGCAGCAGGGAACAGGGAAGGCCTGGCCTTTCTTGTTCCCCTCTTCGTGCCTGTCCATAAAAAAGCGGCATCCCTTGGGATGCCGCTTTTTAATTTATCCAGTTTGACTCTTAGATGTTCTGTGCTTCGTTTGGCACGATGACAGAGGCATGATTTCCTTTCGGCCCCTGCTGCAGTTCAAAGTTGACTGCCTGACCTGCTTTCAAGGTCTTGTAACCTTCCATTTGAATCGTGGAGTAGTGAGCGAAGATGTCTTCACCACCGCCTTCCGGACAGATAAACCCAAATCCTTTTGCGTTGTTGAACCACTTGACTGTTCCGGTTGCCATACATCTACATCCTTTTATTGATTACCCTGAAGTCGTTGAGTAACCTGCGCCAGCCTTATATAACTAGGGCATGACCCCGTAGCAGACGGGCGCCGATTAGCAAGTAACCAATCTAGTCCAACTTTTAAGCGAGTCAAGAAGTTGTTAACAACCGATGTGATCTGGTTAACAAGTCTATTGACAATCTTGAGCGACACGGTAGTAATCTAGAGGTACCAAAGCGCAACTATGAGCAAGCAGAAAGAACTCTTTGCTAATGAAGAGATTGCAGAGGCAGAGAAAACGAAGCTGCAACCGCCACCCATGTACAAGGTCGTCCTGAACAACGACGACTACACACCGATGGAGTTCGTGGTGGAGGTGCTGCAAAGGTTCTTTGGTATGGATCTGGAGAAGGCCACTCAGGTGATGCTGAGCGTGCATTATAGTGGTAAGGGGGTCTGCGGCACATTTACCGCCGAGATTGCCGAGACCAAAGTGGTCCAGGTCAACACCTATTCACGTAACAACGAACATCCACTGCTATGTACCATGGAAAAGGCTTGAATCTGATGACTTGATGGCGATAACGACACCGCATTGTTGCTGTACTGAGGGGAGGTGCCTATGTTGAACAAAGATCTAGAAAAGACGCTGAACGAGGCTTTCAAGCTGGCCCGTGACGAGCGCCACGAATTCATGACCGTCGAGCACCTGTTGTTGGCCCTGCTGGATAACAGCTCAGCCCATGAGGCGCTGAGTTCATGTGGTGCGGATGTGGAACAGATGCGCAAAGAGATCCGCGCCTTCATCAATCAAACGACCCCGCTCATCCCCCGTGACGACGAAGACAGGGAAACCCAGCCGACGCTGGGCTTCCAGCGCGTGCTGCAACGTGCCGTCTTCCATGTCCAGTCGTCCGGCAATACCGAGGTGAGCGGTGCCAATGTCCTGGTCGCCATCTTCAGCGAACAAGAGTCCCAGGCCGCCTACTTCCTGAAAAAAGCCGAAATAAGCCGCCTGGATGTGGTGAACTTCCTGTCCCACGGGGTGCGCAAGGACAACAAGCCCGAGAGTGGTGGCAACAATGCGGAATCTGATGACGAGGTATCCTCTGCCCAGATAGAAAGCTTTGCCACCAACCTCAACCAGCTGGTGCTGGAGGGGCGCATCGATCCGCTCATCGGCCGTGATCAGGAGCTCAATCGCACCATTCAGGTATTGTGCCGCCGTCGCAAGAACAACCCCTTGCTGGTCGGGGAAGCCGGGGTGGGCAAGACCGCCATCGCCGAAGGGCTTGCCTACCGTATCGTCAAGGGGGATGTGCCCGAGGTGATTGCGGGTAGCACCATCTACTCCCTGGACATGGGCTCCCTGCTGGCGGGCACCAAGTATCGTGGTGACTTCGAGAAGCGCCTCAAGGTGCTGCTCAAGCAGATCGAACGTCAGGAAGGAGCCATCCTCTTCATCGACGAAATCCACACCATCATTGGCGCTGGTGCGGCTTCCGGTGGCCAGCTGGATGCGGCCAACCTCATCAAACCGCTGCTCTCCAATGGTTTGCTGCGCTGCGTGGGCTCCACCACCTACCAGGAATATGCCCAGATCTTCGAGAAGGACAGGGCTCTGGCTCGTCGCTTCCAGAAGATCGACATCGTCGAACCCACAGTAGACGACACCACTCGCATTCTGATGGGACTCAAGAGCCGTTATGAGTCTCACCATGGCGTGCGTTATACCGTCAAGGCGATCCGGGCGGCGGTGGAGCTTTCCGCCAAGTACATCAATGATCGCCATCTGCCTGACAAGGCCATCGACGTCATCGACGAAGCGGGTGCAGGGCAACGCCTCTTGCCCGTCAGCAAGCGCAAGAAGGTGATCAATGTGCCGGAAATCGAGGCCATTGTTGCCAAGATTGCTCGTATTCCCGAGAAATCTGTCTCCTCCTCCGACAAGGAGGTGCTGAAGAATCTGGAGCGCAATCTCAAGATGGTGGTGTTCGGGCAGGACAAGGCCATCGAGGTGCTGACCGATGCCATTCGGTTGTCACGTTCAGGGCTTGGCAACGAACGCCGACCTGTGGGCTGCTTCCTGTTTGCCGGCCCGACCGGGGTGGGCAAGACCGAAGTGACCCAGCAACTGGGCAAGGCGCTCGGGGTCGAGGTATTGCGATTTGATATGTCGGAATACATGGAACGCCATACCGTGTCCCGGTTGATCGGGGCTCCTCCCGGTTACGTGGGATTCGAACAGGGAGGGCTGTTGACCGACTCCGTCCTCAAGCATCCGCACTCCGTCGTGCTGCTTGACGAGATCGAGAAGGCGCACCCGGATGTCTTCAACTTGCTGCTGCAGGTGATGGACAACGGTACCCTGACGGACAACAACGGGCGCAAGGCAGATTTTCGCAATGTGATCCTGGTGATGACCACCAACGCAGGGGTTCAGGAGACCCAGCGCAAGTCCATCGGCTTCCAGCAGCAGGACATGAGCCATGATGCCATGGCGGTGATCAACAAGACGTTCAGTCCGGAGTTCCGCAACCGGCTCGATCACACCATCTGGTTCAACCATCTCGACATGGGAGTGATCCATCAGGTGGTCGACAAGTTCATCGTCGAGCTGCAGGTTCAGCTGGATGCCAAGGGCGTTTCACTGGAGGTGTCTGAAGAGGCGCGCCACTGGTTGGCAGAGAAAGGGTATGACAGGGCAATGGGAGCAAGACCCATGGGCCGGGTCATTCAGGAGCACCTCAAGAAGCCCCTGGCCAACGAGATCCTGTTCGGTTCCCTGGTCGATGGCGGCATTGTGAAGGTCGAGCTGGTGAACAACAGCCTCAGCTTTGATTTTCAGGTCAACGTTGAAGCTGTCTCTCACTGACTGTGAGCAAGGCCGGAAATGACAAAAAACCCCAACCGAGAGGCTGGGGTTTTTTGCTGAATTCCTGGCTTAGCGAGAGCGGAAAACAATACGTCCCTTGGAGAGATCGTACGGAGTCAGAGCCACCGTTACTTTGTCCCCAGTCAGGATACGGATGTAGTTTTTGCGCATCTTGCCGGAAATATGAGCGATAACCACGTGACCATTTTCCAGTTCCACACGGAACATGGTATTGGGCAAGGTTTCGAGAATGGTACCCTGCATCTCAATACTGTCTTCTTTAGCCATTGAATCCTCTTGATAAGCCACAACAAAAAACCGCTGGATCATGCCGGATTTAAGGCTATGTGTAAAGTTTACTCGGGCTTGGTGTCGATTTTTTTCCATTCGCCCTGTACCAGCAGCTCATGGGGCAGGTATTGGCGCTTGTAATTCATCTTGCGGCACTCCTCCACCAGATACCCCAGATAGAGCCACTGACGACCGGTACGTCTGGCCAGTTCCAACTGGCTCAGGATGGCGAAGGTGCCGAGCGACCGATCGGCATAGTCGGGGTCGAAGAAGGTGTACATGGCGCTCAGAGAGTGGGGAAGCAGGTCCGTGGTGGCCACGCCGATGAGGCGTCCCTCCTTGCGCATCTCCAGATAGAGGGGGGGCATCCAGTCGCAGTGCAGGAATCCCTTGTATTGGGTCCGGCTCGGTGGATACATGCTGCCATCCCGATGACGTTCACGGATATAGCGTTCATAGAGCTGGTAATACTCGGGCTTGTCGTCATAGCTCAGTACGAGTTCGAGATCTCGGTTCAACTGGCGGATGCGTTTCTGCCCACGGCTCGGGGTGAAGCGTTCACTGTGTATGCGCAAGGATTGGCAGGCGCTGCAGGCGGGGCAGTGAGGACGATAGATGTCGTTGCCACTGCGCCGGAATCCTGCCGTCAGCAGCCGTTCGTACCCGGCGGCGTTGAGCAATTCATGGTCCATCAGGACCAGCAACTGCTCCTGCTCGTGACCGAGGTAGCTGCACGGGTGCCTGGGGGTCAGCCCGACCTTGAGGATCACTTCTTCACTCATAGGCTGATTCTCCTCGGTTGCCAGCATCCCTCTTGCAACGGTTGCCGGGTCAGGGTGGCCAGGGTGGTCAGAAAGCGCTGCCTTGGCCACTCCTGAACGCCCAGTGTGGCCAGAAAGTCGTTTTGCATCTGGCAGTCGATGAGGGCACCGCCGTGCCCTGCAAAGTGGCGACAGAGGGCCACCATGGCCAGTTTGGCGCCATTGTCGATGCGGCTGAACATGGATTCACCACAAAAGAGTCGGCCCAGGGAGAGGCCATAGAGACCTGCCTGCAACTGATCATCCTGCCAGATCTCGATGGAGTGGGCATGACCGAGGCGATGAAGGCGCCGATAGGCGTCGATCATGGGGGCACTTATCCAGGTGCCGCTGGCGGTGCGACGGGGGGCGGCGCAGGCTGCAATGACGTCATCAAAGGCGCGATTGATGTAAATCTCGAAGGGGGTGCGGCGCAAACACTTCTGCAGGCTGCGGCCGATGTGGAGTTCCTCGGGCACGATGACTCCCCTGGGATCCGGTGACCACCACAGCAGTGGCTGATGGGGTTCATTCCACGGAAAGATCCCGCTGTGGTAAGCTGCCAGCAATCGAGTGGGGGAGAGATCTCCCCCAATCGCGAGCAGCCCGTTGGGCTCTTCCAGCGCATGGCTGGGGGAGGGAAACCAGCACAGCTCATCATCCAGTTCGGTAAGATAGCGAGACATAAGGCAGAGGTTCATAGATGAAGGCCATTATCCTGATAGTATCCAGCTTGCTTGGCTTTGTCACGGCACCGGCCTGGAGTGCGGTGTATGAACGCAACACGGCGCGTCCGGTGGAGCAGGTGGTCTTCGGCCAGGTGGATGCGGTGCGCAACATCACCCAGCGCCAGATGGTGGAATCAGAGCATTCCGGCTGGAAAACTCTGGGAGGGGCCGTGCTTGGCGGGCTGCTCGGCAACCAGTTTGGCGGTGGGCACGGGCGGGAGATTGCCACTGCGGTCGGGGCACTGGCGGGAGCGGCGGCGGTGCAGCAGTTTCAGTCAGGGGGCAGCGTGGTGGAGAACAAGCTGGTGGAGCTGCTGATCCGCAACGAGCAGAATGGGCTCATCAACGTGATCCAGGATTACGATCCGGCCATGGTCTTTGCGCAGGGCGACAAGGTACGCATCCTCTATTTCAACGATGGAGTGCGGGTCGACAAGACCTATTGAACGGTGAAGAAGGGATTGACCCGGCGGCCGCCACACAAGGGGCGCCGGGCGGTACTACACGGAGTGTCTCTGCTGATGCTTGCTCAGACGTCCTGACAGACTATCTTGTCTCGCCCGGTATTCTTTGCCTGATACAACTGGCGATCTGCCTCGCTCAGCGCCTCGTCCATGGAGAGCCGCCCGACATTGATGACGCCGAAACTGGCGCGTACAAAGAGCGATATCTCCCGGGACAGCGGTTGCTGGCGCATTTGCAGACGAAGCCCTTCCAGCCGCTTGAGCAGCACGGGAACGGGGCAGTGTGGCACCATCAGGGCAAATTCTTCACCACCGAATCGGGCTATCATGGCATCCGGGAAGAACTGGGTGAGCAGCCTGGCCAGATGACAGAGCAGCTGATCGCCGATGGCGTGCCCCCAGTGATCATTGACCTGCTTGAAGTGATCCACATCGAGCACGCACAGGGAGAGCTGCGCCTGATGGCGCTGATGCTCCTCGAACCACTTTTGACCCTCGTTGAACCAGTAGCGTCTGTTGTAAAGTCCGGTCAGGTAGTCTCGGTTGGCCGATTCCTGGATGTTGTTGAACTGCTCAAGGGCCTCCAGGTTGTGGCTGACCCGGCACTGCAGCTCCTCGGGTTCAAAGGGCTGATTGAGAAAATCATTCGCCCCTTGCTTGAGGTAGCGTGCCGAGAGGCCGTGTTTGTCCGATACCGAGATGCCGATGATGGCGAGCTGCTGCTTGCTGTAGCGCTCGCGCAGCATTCGCACCAGGCTGATGCCGTCGATCTCCGGCATATAGTAGTCCACCAGCATCAGGCGAATGGCGGGGTGCTGCTCGAGCTGCGCCAGCGCATCGCGGGCAGAATTGGCCTCGTGCACCTGCAACAACTGCTTGCGCAACTGGGCCGCGGTACGGTGACGGGAGGTGCGTGAATCGTCGACCACCAAGACTTCGATGGCCTGGTTGAGGTAGAGGCGGTGCACCAGACCGACAGCATATTGCAGGGAGTGACGTGAATCCTTCATCACGTAGTCCAGCACCCCGGCCTCCAGCCAGGCTTCCCGCTTCTCTTCGCTGATGTCGGCCGTCAGGATCACCACCGGCAGCCCACGCTCCCTCAGCACGTTGACAGCCTCTCCGCCGGGGGCGTCCGGCAGGGTGAGATCCACCAGGGCGACCACATAATCTTCCCCATGGCAATCGCGAGCCCCTTCAAGGGTATCGAACGCGTCGATTTCCAGCCCGGTCTGCTGCGCAATGGCCTGGGTCAGCATGCGGCGTACCGTCAGGCTGTCTTCCACTATCATTATTTTTCGTTTCATCCTGCTCCTTGCAATAAAAAAGGGCATGCCAACTGGCATGCCCTTTATATCCTTCCGATTATTGTGCGTCCAGATATCGCTCAGCATCGAGGGCGGCCATGCAGCCGGTCCCTGCGGAGGTGATCGCCTGGCGGTAGACGTGGTCGGCCACGTCGCCGGCGGCGAACACGCCCGGGATGCTGGTCTGGGTTGCGAACCCTTCCAGTCCGCCACGCACTTTCAGATAGCCGTTTTCCATCGCCAGCTGCCCTTCGAAGATCTGGGTGTTGGGCTGGTGACCGATGGCGATGAAGACCCCCATCAGCGGCAGCTCGGAGGTGGTGTCATCCCGGGTGCTGCGCAGGCGCACGCCGGTGACGCCCATGTCGTCACCCAGTACTTCGTCCAGGGTCTGATGGGTGTGCAGGACGATATTGCCGCTCTCGACCTTGTCGTTGAGGCGCTTGATCAGGATCTTCTCGGCGCGGAACTCGTCGCGGCGATGGATGAGGTGCACCTTTTTGGCGATGTTGGCCAGATAGAGTGCCTCTTCCACGGCGGTGTTGCCGCCGCCGACCACTGCCACTTCCTGATTGCGGTAGAAGAAGCCGTCACAGGTGGCGCAGGCGGAGACGCCGCGGCCCTTGAAAGCCTCTTCGGAGGGCAGACCCAGATATTTGGCGGAGGCACCGGTGGCGAGGATCAGCGCATCGCAGGTGTATTCACCGTTGTCCCCCTTGAGGCGGAAGGGACGCTCGGTCAGCGTCACTTCATTGATATGATCAAAGAGGATGCGGGTATCGAACTTCTCTGCATGCTCTTTCATGCGCTCCATCAGGGCCGGGCCGGTCAGCCCTTCCGCGTCCCCTGGCCAGTTTTCCACTTCGGTGGTGGTGGTCAGCTGACCACCTTGCTGCATGCCGGTGATGAGCAGGGGATTGAGGTTGGCGCGAGCGGCATAGACGGCCGCAGTGTAACCTGCCGGACCGGATCCCAGGATCAGCAGTTTGCTGTGAGTGACTTGGCTCATGATGTGATTTCCGAGACGTGATGAGTTTGCGCGATTGTAGGTAATTCGTGATCCGTGGTCAAAGGCCAGCGCATCGATTGGGGCAATCGCCAGCAAGAGGGGTGAGCCGGGGATGGCAGGCATAAAAAAACCGCCCATCGCGGGCGGATTTTCACTCATCTACCTCCCTTTGCAGGGACGCGATCAGTTCAGCAGGGTCAGGGGATCCGTGTAAGCCAGGTTGTGGGCCACGGCAACCTCCTTGCAGGTGATTTTGCCCGCCATCACGTTCAGGCCGTGCAACAGGTGGGGATCGGCGAGCAGAGCGTTGCGATAGCCCTGTTCGGCCAGCTTGATGATGAAGGGGAGGGTGGCGTTGTTCAGGGCCACGGTGGAGGTCCGCGCCACGGCACCCGGCATGTTGGCCACGCAGTAGTGCACCACCTCGTCGACGATGAAGGTGGGATCTTCATGGGTGGTGGCATGGGAGGTCTCGACACAGCCGCCCTGGTCGATGGCCACGTCCACGATGGCTGCACCGGGTTTCATGCGAGCAATGTGGTCACGGCTGACAAGTTTTGGCGCAGTGGCGCCAGGTACCAGCACGCCGCCGATGACCAGGTCCGCCGCCAGCAGATGGCGCTCCAGGGTCTCGCGGTTGGAGTAGACCACCTTGGCAGCCCCTTGGAACTCGCTGTCGAGACGGCGCAGGGTATCGACGTTGTTGTCGAGGATGGTGACGTCGGCACGCAGGCCGACGGCCATGCGGGCTGCGTTGGAGCCCACCACACCACCACCGATGATCACCACCTTGGCCGGTTCCACACCGGGCACACCGCCGAGCAGCACGCCGCTGCCGCCACGGGATTTCTCCAGTGCCTGGGCTCCGGCCTGAATAGACATGCGTCCGGCCACTTCCGACATGGGGGCCAGCAGGGGCAGACCGCCACGACCGTCTGTGACGGTTTCATAGGCGATGCAGACGGCACCACTGTCGATGAGATCCTGGGTCTGGGCCAGGTCCGGCGCCAGATGCAGATAGGTAAAGAGGGTCTGGCCGGGACGCAGCATGGCCCGTTCCACTGCCTGGGGTTCCTTGACCTTGACGATCATCTCCGCCTTGGCGAAAACTTCGGCAGCGGAGGCTAGGATCTCGGCTCCGGCAGCCAGATAATCTGCGTCACTGAACCCAATGCCATTTCCTGCGCCGCTTTGGACGAAAACAGTATGGTTTCGTGCTGTCAGTTCACGTACACTGGCCGGAACCATGCCTACGCGATATTCATGGTTTTTTATTTCCTTAGGTACACCGATAATCATGCTATCCCTCGTCTATCGATTGGTGGTTTATGTTGCCTAGATGTTAAGCGACATTTGCGCCTAGTATATTCAGGTATTGACAGGATTTGTGACCATTATTATAAAATGACTGGTGATTCTTACCAAAAAATAGCCAAAGGATGGAATTAAATGATGGAAGCTAAGAGTCGGCTAAAGGATTTGGACAGGATTGACCGCAACATTCTGAATGAACTGCAAAAGGATGGCAGGATTTCGAACGTTGAGTTGTCCAAACGAGTTGGCCTGAGTCCCACACCGTGTCTGGAACGGGTTCGTCGCCTGGAGCGACAAGGGTATATCGAAGGATATGCCGCCATTCTGAACCCTCATTATCTGGACGCGTCTCTGCTGGTGTTCGTGGAAATTACCCTCAATCGTGGCGCCCCCGATGTGTTCGAGCAGTTCAACAAGGCTGTTCAGGTGCTCGAAGAGATCCAGGAGTGCCATCTGGTGTCCGGTGATTTCGACTATCTGCTCAAGACCCGCGTCAGCGACATGTCCGCTTACCGCCGCCTGCTGGGTGAAACCCTGCTGCGTCTGCCGGGCGTCAACGACACCCGCACCTACGTGGTGATGGAAGAGGTCAAACAGAGCAGTCGTCTGGTGATCAGCACCCGATAAGCGGGGTTGTGCTGTGACTTGCAAGTTCCATGACGAGTCACGATAGTCAGAAACGAGCGGCCGGTCCGCTCGTTTCTTCTTATAGAGAGTTTCAGGCCCGCCCTCAGGCACTGGCTGACAATCGGTGGGCTTTTCAGGGATACTAGGCCCCCTATCCCCGCATTCATGTTTTCACAAAGGAGCCGGAGTTTGGCCGATAAAAAGCTGTTTACTCCTTTATCAGGTACACAACGGATCTTCGAGGCCGTCTTGATCGCCATCACCCTGATGGCTGCCTATCTTTTGCTTGCCCTGCTGACCTACCATCCCGCCGATCCCGGCTGGTCGCAAACCTCCTGGCAAGGGGAGGTGAAAAACCTCGCGGGCAGCGCCGGTGCCTGGCTCGCCGACATCACCATGTTTACCTTCGGGGCCTTCTCCTATCTGGTGCCCCCTCTGGTGGTGCTGCTTGGCTGGAGCCTGTTCTGGCGCCCGAGCAAGCTGCTGGAAGTGGATTACCTCACCCTGTCGGTACGGATCATCGGCTTCGTGCTGACGGTGCTTGGCATGTCCGCCATCGCCAGCATGAACTTCAACGACTTGCAGAACTTTTCCGCCGGCGGCCTGGTGGGGGATGTGATCGCCTCCGCCGTGGTGCCGCTGTTTGGCGGCGTGGGGGCCAACCTGATGCTGCTCTGCTTCGTGGCGACCGGCATCACCCTCTTTACCGGCTGGTCCTGGCTCACCATTGTCGAGCGCATCGGTGCCGCCTGCACCGGCTCTGTCAGCGCCATCTACCATTTCCCCACCACTCTGGGCCGCTGGCTCACCGGTGGCTGGCGCCAGCCTCGCTATGAGGGGCCGGATCCCCTGCTGGAAGGGGGCGTGGGTAGCTTCGATCAGGAAGAGGATGACGAAGACCCCCACAGCAGCTGGACACGCAACCCCAAGGCGAAGAATCGCGCTCAAAAGACAAAAGCTGACGAATGGCTGCCGGAGCTTGACGAAGACACCTTCCAGTTCGATCCGCAGTTTGACGACGAAGAGGACGAGGCTCCGGCGCCTGCCGCCAAGGGCAAGCGCGTGGCCAATGGCCGTCCGCGTCCCGCCGTGCGCCAGGAAGAAGATGACCTCGACTTGCCCTGGGCGGAGGGGGATGACGAACCCGATGCTCCCGTTGCCGCTGCTCCGGTGAAAGCCAAGCGCCGTCCCCAGCCCGGTCTGGCCCCTTTGCCGAGCATCGATCTGCTGGACAGGCCGCCCGCCAAGACCCAGATGATGAGCAAGGACGAGCTGGAGCGCATGGGCCGGCTGGTGGAGGCGAAGCTCGCCGATTACAACGTGCAGGCCAAGGTGGTGGGCGTCTATCCCGGTCCCGTCATTACCCGCTTCGAACTGGACCTGGCGCCGGGCATGAAGGCGAGCAAGATCACCAATCTTTCCCGGGATCTCGCCCGTTCTCTCTCTGCCAGCAGCGTGCGGGTGGTGGAAGTGATCCCGGGCAAGACGTTCGTCGGGATCGAGCTGCCCAACCGGGTACGCCAGACCGTCTACCTGCGGGAGACCCTGGACTGCGAGGCGTTCGCGGCCAGCCGCAATCCGCTCACCATGGGGCTGGGTCAGGACATCGCGGGGGAACCCGTGGTGGTGAACCTCGCCAAGATGCCCCACCTGCTGGTGGCGGGTACCACGGGCTCGGGCAAGTCGGTGGGGGTGAACACCATGATCATCTCCATGCTCTACAAATCCTCCCCCGAGGATCTGCGTTTCATCATGATCGACCCCAAGATGCTGGAGCTCTCGGTCTATGAAGGGATTCCGCATCTGCTGACCGAGGTGGTCACCGACATGAAGGATGCCGCCAACGCCCTGCGCTGGTGCGTAGGCGAGATGGAGCGTCGCTACAAGCTGATGTCCGCGGTCGGGGTGCGCAACCTCAAGGGGTACAACGACAAGGTGCTGGCCGCCATCGAGGCGGGGGATCCCTTGGTCGACCCCCTGTGGCGTCCGGGCGACTCCATGGATCAGATGCCGCCGGAGCTGGAAAAGCTGCCCCACATCGTGGTGGTGGTGGACGAGTTTGCCGACATGATGATGATCGTCGGCAAGAAGGTGGAGGAGCTTATCGCCCGTATCGCCCAGAAGGCGCGGGCGGCCGGTATTCACCTTATCCTCGCGACCCAGCGTCCGTCGGTGGATGTCATTACCGGCCTCATCAAGGCCAACATCCCGACCCGTATCTCCTTCCAGGTGTCGAGCAAGATCGATTCGCGCACCATCCTGGACCAGGGGGGCGCCGAATCCCTGCTCGGCATGGGTGACATGCTCTACATGCCTGCCGGCACCTCCAACCCCACCCGTGTCCACGGTGCCTTCGTCGATGACCACGAGGTACACAAGGTGGTGGCGGACTGGAAACTGCGTGGTGAGCCGGATTACATCGACGAGATCCTCTCCGGCGAGTCGGACGGCGAGGGCGGCGGTGGCGACTTCGGCGGGGGCGGCGATGAAGAGCTCGATCCCCTGTTCGACGAGGCGGTGGCCTTCGTGGTGGAATCCCGCCGTGGCTCCACCTCCAGCGTCCAGCGCAAGTTCAAGATCGGTTACAACCGGGCGGCCCGTCTCATCGAGCAGATGGAAAACCAGGGCATCGTCAGCGCCCCGGGTGGCAACGGCCAGCGCGACGTGCTGGCACCGCCGCCGGTTCGTGACTAAGCCTAACTCCTGTATCATTCTGGCCATGCCCTTTGCGGGCGTGGCCTTTTATCGAGAACCTCCCTATGAAGAGCCTGATGAAAAAACAACTGTTGATGGGTTCCATTCTGCTGGTTGCCAGCAGCCAGGTGTGGGCCGATGCGGCCAGCGATCTCAAGGAGAAGCTCTCCTCCGTCAATGTCTTCTCCGCGACATTTGCCCAGACCGTTTATGACAGCAAGGGCAAGGAGCTGCAAAAGGCGAGCGGCTCCCTGCTGGTGCAGCGACCCAACCGCTTCAACTGGCACACTACCTCCCCGGACGAGAGCCTGATCGTGGCCGATGGCAAGGATGTGTGGGTGTACGACCCCTTCGTCGAGCAGGTCACCGCTCTCAAGATGAAGGATGCGGTGCTCAACACCCCCTTCGTGCTCATCGCGGGCAACGACAACAGCCTCTGGAAGAACTATGACGTGACCCAGGAAGGGGATGTCTATACCGTCACCAGCCGCAACAAGGACGAGCTGATCGCCTCCTTTCGCATCACCTTCGACCGTCAGAACAACATCAGTCGCTTCGACGTGAAAGAGGCCCAGGGCCAGTGGAGCGAGTTCACCCTGAGCAGCTTCAACCGCAAGCCGGTGCTCAAGGGCAACGAATTTGTCTTCAAGATCCCGAAGGGGGTCGAGTTGGACGACCAGCGCTGATGAGCCAGCCGTTACCGGCGTTATCGTCTGACCGGGCGTTGTTTATGACCGGTCAGATGCAAGGTCAATGCAGATGAGCAATTTATCCCTGGATTTCTCCTCGGACTTTCGTCCGCTTGCGGCCCGGATGCGGCCGCAAACCCTCGAGCAGTACATCGGCCAGCAGCATATCCTGGGGCCGGACAAGCCCCTGCGAAAAGCGATCCTGGCGGGGCACTGCCACTCCATGATCCTCTGGGGCCCCCCCGGCACCGGCAAGACCACGCTGGCAGAACTGGTTGCCCACTACTGCCAGGCGGAGGTGGAGCGGCTCTCGGCGGTCACCTCCGGCATCAAGGAGATCCGCGCCGCCCTCGACAAGGCGAAGGAGAACGGGTGGCGCGGGGTGCGCACCATCCTGTTCGTGGATGAAGTCCACCGCTTCAACAAGAGCCAGCAGGATGTCTTCCTGCCCCACATCGAAGACGGCACCATCACCTTCATCGGCGCCACCACCGAGAACCCCTCGTTCGAGCTCAACAATGCGCTGCTCTCCCGGGCCCGGGTCTATCTGCTCAAGAGGCTGGAGGAGCATGACATCCTCGCCATGATCGATCAGGCGATGCAGGACCCGCGCGGCCTCAATGACCCTAGCCTGCGCTTTGCCCCCGGGGCCAAGGAGGCGCTGGCGAAAGCGGTGGACGGGGACGGGCGCAAGTCTCTGAACTATCTGGAGCTCCTGGCCGACATGGCCGAGGCCGACAGCTCAGGGGCGCGGGTGATCGACAGTACCCTGCTCGCCGCCGTGGTGGGGGAGCACGTGGCCCGTTTCGACAAGGGCGGCGATCACTTCTACGACCTCATCTCGGCGGTGCACAAGTCCATTCGCGGCTCGGCACCGGATGCGGCCCTCTACTGGTATGCCCGCATGGTGAGCGCCGGCTGCGATCCCCTTTACATCGCCCGCCGCTTGCTGGCCATTGCCTCGGAAGATGTGGGCAACGCCGATCCCCGTGCCATGCAGGTGGCGCTCTCGGCCTGGGACTGCTTCCATCGCATCGGCCCGGCGGAAGGGGAGCGGGCCATCGCCCAGGCCATCGTCTACCTCGCCTGTGCCCCCAAGAGCAATGCGGTCTACACCGCCTGGAAGGCGGCGCTTCACGACGCCAAGAACCTGCCGGACTTCGAGGTGCCACCGCACCTTCGCAATGCACCGACCAAGCTGATGAGCGAGCTGGGCTACGGCGCCGAATATCGCTACGCCCACGACGAGCCGGGGGCCTATGCCGCCGGCGAGCAGTACTTCCCCCCGGAGCTTGCCGGCAAGCAGTACTATCAACCCACCGAGCGGGGGCTTGAGAAGCAGATAGCCCAGAAGCTCGACTATCTGCACGAGCTGGACAAGCAGAGCCCGCGCAAGCGATAGGAAAGACCTTCAAGCCCCTTGCCCGGAAAGCGCACGGCAAAGGCATCAGGGGAGGGGGGCCCGGCAAAAACGGGCGTAATAGTCCCTGTTCGGGCGGGGGGGCGGTCTGCTACACTGCCCGTCTGACCCCGGTTGTCTTGGCCTTGCACCATCTTCTTGATTTCGAAGGCCCGATTCCGAAGGCAAAGGGGTGCGCCAACCGATGTTAACTTCCGGATCTGTTTCCCAACCCGGTCACGATGACCCGGGCCCAGATCCCATTAAAAAAAGTAGGTAAACCATGCTGGATCCCAAATATCTGCGCAGCGACATCACCGAAGCTGCCGCTCGTCTGGCGACACGTGGCTACGTTCTGGACGTAGCGGCGGTCAATGTTCTGGAAGAGAAACGCAAGGATCTGCAGTCCCGCACCCAGGAGCTGCAGGCCGAGCGCAACGCCCGCTCCAAGTCCATCGGTGAGGCTGCCCGTCGTGGTGAAGATGTTGCCCCCCTCAAGGCCGAGGTGACCAAGATCAACGACGAGCTCGAGACCAGCAAGGTCGAGCTGGAGGCCCTGCTGGCCCAGCTCAAGGGGATCGCCGACGCCATCCCCAACCTGCCGAGCGAGACCGCCCCGGTGGGCCGTGACGAGAACGACAACGTGGAGGTCCGCCGCTGGGGTACCCCGCGTGAGTTCGATTTCCCGGTACGCGATCACATCGATCTGGGTGAGGCGGCCAAGGGGGTCGACTTCAAGAACGGCGTCAAGCTCTCCGGCGCCCGTTTCGTGGTCATGAAGGGCCAGATTGCCCGTCTGCACCGCGCCCTGGCCCAGTTCATGCTGGACCTGCACACCCTGCAGCACGGCTACACCGAGTGCTACGTGCCCTATCTGGTCAACCCGGACAGCCTGTACGGCACCGGCCAGCTGCCCAAGTTCTCCCAGGATCTCTTCAATACCGGCATCGAAGGGGAAGGGGAAGACGAAGGCAAGGTGCGCAAGTTCTCCCTCATCCCGACCTCCGAAGTGCCGCTCACCAACATGGCCCGTGACGAGATCTTCGACGAGCAGGAGCTGCCCATCAAGATGACCGCCCACAGCCCCTGCTTCCGCTCCGAAGCGGGCTCCTACGGTCGTGATACCCGTGGCCTCATCCGTATGCACCAGTTCGACAAGGTCGAGATGGTGCAACTGGTGCACCCGGAAAAATCCTGGGATGCCCTGGAAGAGATGGTGGGTCACGCCGAGAAGGTGCTGCAACTGCTGGAGCTGCCGTATCGCGTGATGGCGCTTTCCACCGGTGACATGGGCTTCTGCGCCGCCAAGACCTACGATCTGGAAGTGTGGCTGCCGGCCCAGAACACCTATCGCGAGATCTCCTCCGTTTCCAACTGCACCGACTTCCAGGCGCGCCGCATGCAGGCTCGCGTGCGCATCGACGGCAAGCCGCAGCTCATTCACACCCTGAATGGTTCCGGTCTGGCGGTGGGTCGTACCCTGGTGGCCGTGCTCGAGAACTACCAGCAGGCAGATGGCCGCATCGCCATCCCGGCTGCGCTGCAATCCTACATGGGCGGCCTGACCCACATCGGGTAAGCGCTCGTTGCAGACGACAACGCCATGGCATGCCATGGCGTTGTGCATTCTGGGCCCGGGAAACCCGCCGCAAGGGGAAGGGATAGCTCCCTTCGGGCCTGTAACACAATTTTATCAAGCATTGCGCAATCGTTTTTGTTAGACTGCGCCGCAATTTCGCAGGACATCTTTTTCTATGGTCTGGATTGATTACGCCATCATCGGCATCGTCGGTTTCTCCGCCCTCATCAGCCTGGTGCGCGGCTTTCTCAAGGAGGCCATGTCTCTGGTCACCTGGTTCGTCGCCTTTTTCATTGCCAGCCATTTCTATCCCGATCTCGCCGTCTATTTCACCTCTTTCTCCGATGCCATGGTGCGCAACGGTCTGGCCATCGCCGCCCTGTTCGTGGCGACCCTGATCCTGGGGAGCGTGGTGAACTACGTGGTGGGCCTGCTGGTGGAAAAGACCGGGCTTTCCGGCACAGACAGGGTGCTCGGGGTCTGTTTTGGCGCCATTCGCGGGGTGCTGATCGTCAGCGCCCTGCTGTTTTTCATGGATACCTTCACCAGCCTCTCCCAGAGCGACTGGTGGGTGGCGTCCAGGCTGGTGCCGGAGTTCAAGCCGGTGATCCAGTGGTTTTTCGGGTTCATGATGAACTCGTCCAGTTTTCTTCAACAGGTACAGTGACTTCGAGGTAGCAAAGACATGTGCGGTATTGTCGGTATAGTTGGCACCACCCCCGTCAATCAGGCCCTCTACGACGCCTTGACGGTGTTGCAGCACAGGGGACAGGATGCCGCCGGGATCGTGACCATTGACAGTGGAAACTTCCGGCAACGCAAGGCCAACGGTCTGGTGAAGGATGTGTTTGAAGTGCGCCACATGCAGCGCCTGAAAGGGAATATCGGCATCGGACACGTCCGTTATCCCACCGCAGGCAGCTCCAGCGCGGCAGAGGCACAGCCGTTTTACGTGAACTCCCCCTACGGCATGGTGCTGGCCCACAACGGCAACCTCACCAACGCCAAGGAGCTCAAGGAGCAGCAGTTCAAGGTGGCCCGCCGCCACATCAACACCACCTCGGACTCCGAAGTGCTGTTGAACGTGCTGGCCCACGAGCTGGACTTGTGCGACAAGATGGCGCTGCGCCCGGAAGATATCTTCTCGGCGGTGCGCAAAGTGCACCAGCAGATCCGCGGCGCCTATGCCGTGGTCTCTCTGGTGATCGGTCACGGCCTCATCGGTTTCCGCGATCCCAACGGTATTCGCCCGCTGATCCTGGGTCGCCGGGTCGACGAGCAGGGGCAGGTGGAGTATATGCTCGCCTCCGAGAGCGTGGCCCTCGACGCCATCGGCTTCGAGACGGTGCGTGACGTCGCCCCGGGCGAGGCCATCTACATCACCGAGCAGGGCCAGCTCTTCTCCGAGCAGTGTGCGGAGAACCCGCAGATGAACCCCTGCATCTTCGAATACGTCTACTTCGCCCGCCCCGACTCCTTCATCGACAAGGTCTCCGTCTACGCCGCCCGCCTCAACATGGGTCGCAAGCTGGGCCAGAAAATTGCCCGCGAGTGGGACGATCTCGACGTGGATGTGGTCATCCCCATCCCCGAGACCTCCTGCGATGTGGCGCTGGAGATCGCTCACACCCTGGGCCTGCCGTATCGCCAGGGCTTCGTGAAGAACCGCTACATCGGCCGTACCTTCATCATGCCGGGCCAGACCCAGCGCAAGAAGTCGGTGCGCCGCAAGCTCAACGCCATCAGCTCCGAATTCAAGGGCAAAAAGGTGTTGCTGGTAGATGACTCCATCGTGCGTGGCACCACGTCCGAGCAGATCATCCAGATGGCCCGCGAAGCGGGTGCGGCCAAGGTCTACTTCGCCTCGGCGGCGCCGGAAATTCGCTTCCCCAACGTCTACGGCATCGACATGCCCACCGCCAACGAGCTGATCGCCCATGGCCGTGAAGTGGAGGAGGTGTGCAAGCTGATCGGGGCCGACGGTCTCATCTTCCAGGATCTGGAAGATCTGGAAGCGGCGGTGCGGGAGATCAACCCCGAGCTGCGCCACTTCGAGACCTCGGTGTTCAACGGCCACTACGTCACTTCCGACGTGGATCAGGGCTACCTGGACCACCTGAATGCCCTGCGCAGCGACGACAACAAGGCGGTGCGCGAGTGGCAGGAAGGGACCAGCAACCTGGAAATTTTCAACGAAGGCAGTTAAACGTTTTCAGATTGTCATCGCGATGAAACAAGATGGGGGCCCAGGCCCCCATCTTGTTTTTGTGCATCCGGCGCAGAGCCTGGCGATGACCCGGGCAAGGGGCGCTCAGGCCAGATCCTCCCCGTTGCTCGCGATCACCTTCTTGTACCACCAGAACGACTTCTTGCGCCGGCGTGCCAGGGTGCCATGGCCGGCGTCGTCCCTGTCCACATGGACGAAGCCGTAGCGCTTGCTCATCTCGCCGGTGGAGGCGGAGACGAGATCGATGCAGCCCCAGCTGGTGTAGCCCATGAGCGGTATGCCGTCGGCGATGGCGTCCCCCATGGCCTGGATGTGTTCCCGCAGGTAGGCGATGCGGTAGTCGTCCTCGATCTCCCCCTGTTCGTTCACCTCGTCCACCGCCCCCAGGCCGTTCTCCACCAGAAACAGCGGCTTCTGGTAGCGATCGTGCAGGGTGTTGATGGTGATGCGCAGGCCCAGGGGATCGATGCCCCAGCCCCATTCGCTGACCTCGATGTGGGGGTTGCGCAGGGACTTGACCACGTTGGCCTCGCTGGTGTTGCCCTGGTTCATGTCGGCGGCGGCGCAGCGGGAGGCGTAATAGCTGAAAGAGACGAAATCGACGGTGTGCTTGAGGATCTCGTCATCCCCCGGCTCCTTGACCAGGGTCACCCCCTTGTCGCGAAACACGCGGGCCGCATAGGCCGGGTAGGCGCCTCTCGCCTGCACGTCGATGAAGAAGAGGTTCTCGCGATCCTTCTCAAGGGCAGTCCAGACATCGGCCGGCTTGCAGGAGTAGGGGTAGAAGTTGCCCCCCGCCAGCATGCAGCCCACCCGGTTGGCCGGGTTCACCTCGTGGGCAATCCGGGTCGCCAGGGCACTGGCCACCAGCTCGTGGTGGGCGGCCTGATACTTCACCTGATCCTGGTGCTCCCCTTCCTCGAACACCAGCCCGGCCCCGGAGAAGGGGCTGTGCAGCATGATGTTGATCTCGTTGAAGGTGAGCCAGTACTTCACCAGGCCGTCGAACGCCTCGAAGCAGGTGCGGGCATAGCGGGTGAAGAAGGTCACCATCTGGCGGTTGCGCCAGGAGCCGTATTCGGTCACCAGGTGCATGGGCACGTCGAAGTGGCACAGGGTCACCAGGGGCTCGATACCGTGCTTCTTGCACTCCTCGAACAGGGCGCGATAGAAGGCGATGCCCTCGGGGTTGGGCTCGCGCTCGTCCCCCCTGGGGTAGAGACGGGCCCAGGCGATGGAGGTGCGAAACACGGTGAAGCCCATCTCGGCCATCAGGGCGATGTCTTCCCGATAGCGGTGATAGAAGTCGATGGCCCCGTGGCTCGGGTAGAACTCGTCCTCCCGCAGGGAGAAGCGCTTCTCCTGGCCGAGTTTGACTGCCATGCGGTGCGGGCCATGGGGGATCATGTCCACCGTGGTCAACCCCTTGCCCCCCTCGAGATGAGCGCCTTCCGCCTGGTTGGCGGCCAGGGCCCCCCCCCACAGGAAGCCCTGGGGAAATCTTGCTAACGACATTGGTTACCTCTTGTCATGTCTGAATGGGGTGTCACAGCCCGGCCTGCGCCTGGCTGGTGGCGACGGGTTGCACGGGCTCGGCGCGGGAGGCCGGGCTCTCGACCGGGATGTCCTCGAACCCCATCACCAGGGTCAGCACGAAGGAGAGCACCACCGAGAGGGCCATCACGCCGAACACCCAGGCGATGGTCATGGGGTTGGCCGGATCGAAGAACTGCACGCTGGTAAAGAGCCCGGGGGCGGCCATGGAGTGGCTGGCGAGCCCCGCCATGCCGGCGACGGCACCGCAGACAAAGCCGCTGATGAGGCTCGCGATGAGCGGACGCTTGAGGCGCAGGGCCACACCGTAGAGCGCGGGTTCGGAGATCCCCGCCATGATGGCGGAGGCGGCCGCCGCGAGCGCCGTCTGGCGCAGTTCCGGGTTTCGGGTGCGCCAGGCCACCGCCAGGGACGAGCCGCCAAGAGAGAGATTGGCGCCAATTTCGGAGGGCATCACCATGCCTTCCTTGCCGGTCTCGGCGATGGTCTGGATGATGGTCGGGGTGAAGACGCGGTGCATGCCGGTCATCACCAGCAGGGGCCAGAGCGCCCCCATGATGGCCACCGACAGCCAGCCCAGGTAGTCGTGGACCGTGTAGACCAGGCCGGAGATGGCGGTGCCAATCCAGATGCCGACGGGGCCGATGAAGAGGATGGCCAGCGGCGCCGCGATCAGCACGATCAGCATGGGTTTGAGGAAGTTCTTGGTGACCGCCGTGGTGATGCGGTCGACCCAGCCCTCGATGTAGGAGAGGCACCAGGTCATCACCAGCGCCGGAATGACGGTGTAGGTGTATTTGACCGCGGTCACCGGGACCAGGGCGAAAGTCACCTGCTCCCCTTCGGCGGCTCTGGCCATCAGCTCGATGAAGCTGGGGTGCACCAGCACGCCTGCGATGGCGATGGCCAGGGACATGTTGGTCTTGAACTTGACGGCGGCGGAGGCGGCCACCATCAGGGGCAGGAAGAAGAAGGCCCCATCCCCGGCCACCGTGAGGATGGTGAGGGTCGAGGAGCCTTTCTCCAGCACGCCGGTCATCTCCAGCACCATGGCCAGCAGCTTGAGCATGGAGCCGCCGATGATGGCCGGGATGAGGGGGGACATGGTGCCGATCAGGGCGTCGAGGATGGCAGCGCCCATGCGGCGCAGGCTCCAGCCAGCGGAAGCCTCCGGAAGCGGAGTCTGCCCGCCGCCCTGGGGCAGCAGGGCCAGCACCTCGCGATAGGCGTGGGAGACGGTGTTGCCGATGATCACCTGACACTGGTTGTCCGCCTGCACCACCCCGAGCACGCCCGTGATGGCCTTGAGGGCAGGGCCATTGACCCGGGCGGGATCGCCGAGCACAAAGCGCAGCCGCGTCATGCAGTGGGTCACGGCGACGACGTTGTCGGCGCCGCCGAGTGCGGTGATGACGGTACCGGCCAGAGCCGCATAGTTTTTTGACATCGAGGTAGATCCTTTTCACCAAGTGGGCCTGCTCGCCCCCGCCGCCGCGAAGGGCGGGAACGCGCATGAAACTGAATGTGGAACCGGTTCCACATAGAGTGCGCGGCCTGAGCGCGGGAGACAAGCACCTTGTGCAGCGAGCGTCCGGATCCGTGAATGGGATCACTGAACCCGGGCCAGCACGCCATTCGTGCGACGACAAGCCGGGGGCGGTGCAGTACACTGCGCCCCGTGACGAGCAAGGGAGAACACAATGACGACGATGCTGGAGGTGGCAAGGCGGGCAGGGGTGTCGAAGGCGACGGTCTCCCGGGTGTTGTCGGGCAATGGTTACACCAGCCAGGAGACCCGGGACCGGGTGCAGCAGGCCATCGAGGAGTGCGGCTATCGCCCCAACCTGGTGGCGAGGCAGCTGGCGACCAGGCACACCCGGACCCTGGGACTGGTGGTCACCAACACCCTCTACCACGGCGTCTACTTCGGCGAGCTGCTCTCCCAGGTGGCGCGGATGACCGAGGATCGCGGGCGCCAGCTCATACTAGCGGACGGCAAGCACAGCGCCGACGAGGAGCGCCAGGCCATCCAGTATCTGCTCGATTCCCGTTGCGATGGCGTCATCATCTATCCGCGCTTTCTTGGGGTGGAGGAGATGGACGAGATCATCGAGCAGCATGAGCAGCCCATCATGGTGCTCAACCGGCGTCTGAGCCGCCATCCGGCCCACTGCGTCTATGCGGATCAGCAGGCGGCGGCGGAGGCGGTGATGGACAAGCTGGTGGCCATGGGGCACAGGGAGATCGCCTTCATTGCAGGCTCTGCGGATTCCCCCACCGGCGCCGAGCGCCTGGCCGGTTACCGGCAGGCGCTGATCCGGCACGGCATCCCCGTGCAGGAGACCTTGATCGCCCCCGGCAAATGGACCCCCGCCTGTGGCGCGGCCGCCGTCTCGACCTTGCTGGCGCGAGGCGCTCGCTTCAGCGCCCTGGTGGCCAGCAACGATGACATGGCGATCGGGGCCATCAAACGGCTGCACGAAGCCGGTGTGATGGTGCCTGACGAGGTTTCGGTGGTGGGGTTTGACGACATCCCCCTGGCCCCTTACGTCATTCCCGCGCTGTCGAGCGTCAAGATGCCGGTGAACGGGATGATCCAGGAGACCATCAACCGCCTGATCACCATGGTGGAGGAGGGGAGCCGGGACGCACTGCCCGCCTTCAGCGGCACCCTGATCCGCCGCGACTCCCTCAGGCGTCTGACGGGCTGAGCCATGATGGCGGTGGGCAGGCCGGGCGGGATCCGTTAGCATAGGCCCCCCGGCGCCAGGCGCCGCGTGTCGTATCAACAGATGAGAGTTCAGATGGATGACCTGTTAGCCCCCGTTCGCCAGTTCCTGCATTGCGAGACCCCGGATGAGTGGGTGGAAATGGCGCGGGATCCCGCCCAGTTGCAGACCCTGCTTATCGATCACGCCAACTGCGAGAACAAGGCGGCACTCACCGCCCACAGCCTGGTGCGCCGCTACTGCCTGCCCAAGGAGAAGCGTCACCTGTTGCCCAAGCTGACCTTCTACCGGGAGCTCGATGCCTTGCCGGAGAAGGCGGAGATCCTCGGCAAGCGCACCATGGGCGAATCAGACAGGAGCGTGTTTGCCGAGCTGGAGCGCAATCCCCTGCTGTTCCCCATGGTGCGCCTCATCCAGGAGGAGCTGCACCACTTCGAGCAGGTGCTGGAGATCATGGCCGCACGGGGCATCCCCTATGGTCCCGTCACCGCCTCCCGCTATGCCCGCAGCCTGCTGACCCATGTGCGCACCTACGAGCCGGCGGCCGTGGTGGACAAGATGATCATCGGTGCCTATATCGAAGCGCGATCCTGCGAGCGTTTTGCCAGGCTGGCCCCTCATCTGGACGAGGAGCTTGGCCGCTTCTATGTCTCCCTGCTGCGCTCGGAGGCGCGTCACTATCAGGACTACCTGGCCCTGGCACAGACGTTCGCAGACGAAGACATCAGCGAGCGGGTGGCCTTCTTCGGTCGCCTGGAGGCCGAGCTCATCTGTTCGCCGGATCCGCAATTCCGGTTCCATAGCGGACTGCCTGTCAGATCTGACAGTTGTTGAGGTGACGGGGGCTGCCTACCATTCCCCTGTTCCTACTACGAGCGACGCAATCACTTTTTGAGCGCAATCCCCCGGCGACTGATGAGACATCAGGCCGGGTTTTTTTATGTCTGGCGCAAGGGGAAACGCGCCGCGGGATCAGCGGCGGTATTCGTTGTTGTAGTTCTGAATGAGGCGGCGGGTGACGTCGTGCTGGGGATCGGCGAAGACCCGCAAGGTCTTGCCGCGCTCCACCACACGGCCTTCGTGCATCACCAGCACCTCGTCGCTGATGTGGCTGACGATCCCCAGATCGTTGGCCACCAGCACATAGCTCAGCCCCATGGTCTCCTGCATCTCCAGCAGCAGGTTGATGATCTGGGAGCGTACCGAAATATCCAGGGTCGAGAGTGCCTCGTCAGCCACCACTATCTTGGGATTGAGGATGAGCGCCCGTGCCAGCCCCACTCGCTGCTGCTGGCCGGCGGAGAGCATCTGCGGATAGAAGAGGGCGTGGTCGGGCAGCATGCCCACCATGCGCAGGGTCTGGATCACCTTCTCCCGGCGCTCCTCCTCGCTCAGGGCCGTGTTGAGGCGAAGGGGGGTCTCCAGGATCTGGCCGACCCGGATTTTCCGGTTAAGGGAGGTGTTGGGGTCCTGGAAGATCATCCGCAGCAGCTTGCAGCGTGTCTGGTAATCGCCGTGGACCATGGGTTGCCCCTCGATGGTGATCTCCCCGCCGCTTGGTTCAATCATGCCGGCCAGAATGCGGGCAAGGGTGCTCTTGCCCGAGCCCGCCTCCCCGACGATGGCCAGGGTCTGGCCCACCTCGAGATCGAACGAGAGGGGCTTTATCGCCTCCACCGCGCGGCGCCTGAACAGGCCGGTGCGGTTCTGGTAGGTCTTGCACAGGCCCCTGACCTGCAACAGGGAAGGTTCGGTCACGACGTGGTCTCCTTGGGTGTGCTCGCCGGATAGAGGGGCTGACGGGGCGGGCAGGTGCCCCGGATCAGGGTCTGGTGCCGGTTCATTTCTTCGGTTCTTCCATGTTGAGCGGGAAGTGGCAACTGAACTGATGCCCCTTGACCTTGCTCATCAGCGGCGTCTGCACGCACTGCTTCTGGGCGTAGGGGCAGCGTGGGCCGAGGCGGCAGCCGATGGGCAGATGTTGCAGCGGCGGTATCACCCCGGGCAGGGTCTCGAGCCGGGACTTGTGGCGCACCAGCTTGTCAAAGTCGGGGATGGACTTGAGCAGGGCATCCGTATAGGGGTGGTGAGGGGATTCCAGGATCTGGTCCCGGGTCCCCACTTCCACCATCTGGCCGCAATACATGATGTTGAGGGTGTCGGTCAGGTTCGCGATGGCGGCGATGTCGTTGCTGATGATGAGGATGGTGGTATTGCCCAGCTTGTTCATCTTGTCCAGCAACCGCAGGATCTGGGAGTGGGTGGTGGACTCCATGGCGCTGGTGGGCTCGTCCGCCACCAGCAGGCGCGGCTGGTTGGCGATGGCCATTGCGATCATCACCTTCTGGCACATGCCGTCCGACAGTTCGTGGGGATAGGCCCGCATTACCTTGCGGTGATCCTTGACCCCAACCCGGTGCAGCAGGGCGATGGCCCGCTTCTTGCGCCACTGGAAACGCTGCCAGAACTTGCCGGTGAAGGCGCTGGTGGGGATGGCCTCTTCGAGCTGGGTGCCTATCTCCTCGGAGGGGTCGAGGCAGCTGATAGGGTCCTGGAAGATCATCGCTATCTCCCGCCCCATGATGCGGCGCCGCTCCTTGGGCGCCATGGTCAGCAGGTCCATGTCGTTGAAGCGCATCCGGTCGGCGCGCACCGTCCAGTTGTCCTTCTGGATGCCGACGATCACCTTGGCCACCAGGCTCTTGCCCGAGCCGGATTCCCCCACCAGCCCGCGGATCTCCCCCTCGTTCAGGGTTAGGCTGACTCTGTCCACCGCCTTGACCTTGCCCTGGGGGGTGTCGATTTCGATGGTGAGGTTGCGTATGTCGAGCAGGGGCATCAGCAACGTCCCCCGTTCAGGGCGCAGCCGGGTCGCTCAGGGCGTCCGGGGGCGGGGATAGATAACAAGGCTGGCAACATCAGTCGTTCCCCTCTTTGAGTGCTTCGCGAATGCCTTCGCCCACCAGGTTGGTCACCAGCACGCTGAACAGGATGGCCATCCCGGGCAGGGTCACCGTCCAGGGGGCCAGATAGATAAGATCGCTCGAATCGGCCAGCATGGCCCCCCACTCCGGCTGGGGAGACTGGGCCCCGAGACCGAGGAAGCCTACCGCCGAGATGTCCAGGATGGCGGCGGAGAGGGTGCGGGTGGTCTGGGTCACCAGGGTCTCGACGATGTTCGGCAAGATGGCCAGACGCATGATCCGCTGGGGCGGAGAGCCGTCGAGGCGGCTGGCGATGATGTACTCCTTCTGCATCTCGGCGTGGACCGCGTTGTAGGTGGCCCGGATGAAAGGCGGTATCAACGCGAGCGTGATGGCGATCAGGGTGTTGAACAGACCCGGCCCCAGGATGGCCACGACGATGATGGCCAGCAGCAGGGACGGGATGGAGAGCAGGGTATCGAGCAGGTGATGGAGCACGCTCGACTTCACCCCCTTGCTCATGCCGCCGAGGATGCCGATGGCCGAGCCGATGACCAGCGCGATGAGCACCACCAGCAGGGCGTTGCCGAAGGTGAGCCTGGCCCCGGCCACCAGACGGGAGAGGATGTCGCGCCCCAGATCGTCGGTCCCCAGGAAGTAATCGATGTTGCCGCTGTTGGCCCAGGAGGGGGCGAGCAGCAGGTGGTTGCTGTGCTGATCGTCGATGCCGTAGGGGATCACCAGGGGACCGATGAGGGTCACCAGCAGCAGCAGACCGAAGCACCAGAGCCCCGCCATGGCCAGCGGGTTGCGCCGGTAGGAAGCCCAGGTCTGCTCCAGGGGGGAGAGGATCTTGAGCTCCGGATAGATGTTCGATTTATCGTGCATGATGCAGGCTCCCGTGCTGGTCGCAAGGGGATGGGCACGCCTGTGCGCCGGTGGCCCATGGGCCGCCGTGGCTCATCCACAGACCGCAATCAATCTTGTCTTGCATAGAGTTCTTTACGCCGTGCCGGATACATGATGGTGGTCAGCAGATCGGTGCTGACGCTGATGAAGATGACGAAGCTCGCCACCACCAGGAAGGCGCCGCGGATGGCGGCATAGTCCTGCAGCGCGATACTGCTCACCAGCCAGCGGCCGATGCCGGGCCAGTCGAACACCACCTCGGTGATCATGGCGGAGGTGAGCACACTGCCAAGTTGCAGCCCCAGCAGCGGCAACACCGGGGGCAGGGCGTTCTTGAGCCCGTGACGCCAGACGATCTGGCGGCGGGAAAGTCCGCGGCTGGCGGCAGCCTTGATGTAGTTCTGTTTCATCACGTCGATGAGGGAGCTGCGCACGTGGCGGATCACCTCGGTGGTGGGCACCACGGCCAGCACCAGGGAAGGCAGTACCAGATGGCGCAGGGCATCGTGCAGGGCCGCCTCCCGCCAGGGCTCCTGGCTCATCAACACATCGACGATGGCGATCCCGGTGATGGAGGGCACGTCGTAGAGCAGGCTGATCTGGCCGGAGGAGGGGAGCCAGCCAAGATCCAGGGAGAAGAACATCACCATCAGCAGCCCCAGCCAGAAGACCGGGATGGCATAGCCGACGAGGCCGGCGGCCATGATGGAGAGGTCCGGGCTGCGCCCCTGATAGAGGGCCGCGAGGGTGCCCAGAGGGATGCCCACCAGCAGCGAGATGGCGAAGGCGGCGAGGCAGAGGGTCAGGGTCGCCGGGAAGTAGTGACGGATCTCGTCGAGGACCGGTTGGCCGGAGACGCTGGAGAGCCCGAAATCCCCGGCGGCGATGCGCTGGAGGAAGTCAGGATAGCCGTGCCAGAAATCCAGCACCTGGGTGATGAGGCGAAACTCCAGGAGGTAGGCCCCCAGAGTCAGCACCAGGAGGGTGATCACCAGCAGGGTGATGCGGCGCAGGATATAGAAAAACATGGTTATGCCTCCTGGGGACGGTGCGCCGATGGCCCGACGATGGAGTGGTTATCTGTCATGGTCACTCCCGATGGGCCTGGTTGAAGGTGGTGCCACCAAAGGGCATCAGGGTCAGCCCCTGAATGTCGCTGCGACTCACCTGGGTTCTCAGGGCATGGGCCAGGGGAATGAGCGGCAACTGCTCGTTGAGCAGGGACTGGGCATAGTAATAGTTGCGCAGGCGGAAGGCGAGCTGCGGGGTGGTCACCGCATCGTCCAGCAGTTGATCGAAGGCGGGGCTGCACCAGCGGCTGTAGTTGTTGCCCCGCTCGACGGCGGCGCAGCTCAGCAACTGGCGGAAGAAGTTGTCCGGATCCGCGTTGTCGGCGATCCAGCCCGAGAGCAGGCTGTCATATTGTCCATGGGCGAGCCGGGTCTCGATGACCGGCCAGGCCTGCTGCACTATCTTGAGGCTCACCCCTATCTTGGCGAAATCGCTGCGCATCAGTTGCGCCGTCTTGAGGCCGTCCGGGTTGTAGGGACGGGCGCCGGGTTGCACCAGCACCTGCATCTCGAAGCCGTTGGGGTAGCCCGCGTCCTTGAGCAACTGGCGAGCGAGCTTGAGATCCGGCTTGCGCTGGGGCAGGGAGGGGTTGTAACCCCAGGAGAGGGGCGGCAGCAGGCTGGCAGCGCTCTGGCCGGTCTCGAAATAGACCGCCTGCAGCAGATTCTGCACATTGATGGCGCTGGCGAGGGCCTGGCGCACCTGCACCTTGTTGAACGGGGCCTTGCGGGTATTGAGGGCGAGGAAGGCGACGTTCATCCCCGACTGCACCGACAGATCCAGGTGGGAGTCTTTGTCGATCACCGACAGCTGGCTGGCAGAGGGAGTGCTCATCACGTCGCACTCGCCGGTCAGCAGCTTGGCAAGGCGCTTGGAGGATTTGGGCGTGATGTCGTAGATGAGCTGCTCCATTCTGGCCTCGCCGCCCCAGTAGCCGGGGTGACGCAGGTAGCGCACGAACTCGTTGTGGCGATACTCCTTGAAGCTGAAGGGGCCGGTGCCGATGGGGCGGCTGTCCAGCAGCGCCGGGGTGCCGGCCTTTAGCATCTGCTCCCCGTACTCGGCGGAGAGCACGATGGCGTAGTCGCTGGCCAGGGTGGCGAGGAAGGAGGCATCGGGGCGGTTCAGCTCGAACACCACCTCATAGGGCCCCTTCTTGTAGACCCGCTTGATGAGGTTGCCGAGCCCCAGGCTGTAAAAATAGGGGTACTCGCCGCCGGAGACGGCGTGGAAGGGGTGGTGTTCGTCCAGCAGACGCTGCCAGGTGAACAGGACGTCGTCGGCATTGAAGTGACGGGTCGGGCTGAACCAGGGGGTACGGTGGAAGGTCACTCCCTTGCGCAGGGTTAGGGTATAGGAGAGGCCGTCCTCGCTGCTTTGCCAGCGGGTGGCGAGCCCCCCTTCGATGCCGAGGGTGTTGGCATTGACCTCGAGCAGGCGATCGTAGATGGGACGGGCACTGGCATCCAGGGTCGCATCCGAATTGGCAAGCTGCGGGTTGAAGGTTCGGGGTGCCCCTTCGGCACAATAGATGAGCCCGGTTTTGGAGGCTTCATCGCGTTTCTGACAGCCGCTGACCAGGACCAGGAGACCAAGCAGCAGGGGGGTGAGCATTCTCATGTTGGAACCATGTTTTCAGACAAAGTTGCCCGCCAGGGGGCGGGCGCGTTGCGGGGGGCGGCCGGGCAGGCGCTCCCGTCGGGGGTGACGTGCGCCGCGTTATCCGCGCGCACAGACCCGGTGCCAGGCATCAGCCCGCCTCCTGGTTGCCACTGTTGTCATCCCCGTCCAGCAATTGATATTTGCGCAGCATCCCCCGGAACTGGTGATAGCTCAGGGCCAGCAACTGGGCTGCTTTGCGCTGATTATACTGGGATTGCTGCATCGCTTGCTTGAGTAAATTAATCTCGTACTCCGCCACCGCCCCTTTGAGATCCAGCGGCAGGGTCGGGGCCGTCTCTGCCGAGGTCGGCGCGTCGGTGGAAGGGGCGGCGTCACCTCGGGCACGGGGGCGCCAGGGGGAGTCAAAGGGATTGAGCACCAGCTCCGCCAGCGGCAGCTGGGGGTTGCCCTGGCGATAGAGGCTGCGCTCCACCACGTTCTTGAGCTCCCGCACGTTGCCCGGCCAGGGGTAATCTTGCAGCAGCTGGGTCGCCTTGCGCGAGAAGCCGGCAAAGAGCGGATACCCCAGCTCCCGGGTCATGCCGTGGGCGAAGTGCTCCGCCAGCATCAGGATGTCCTCGCGCCGCTCCCGCAGGGGGGGCAGGGTGATGACGTCGAAGGCGAGCCGGTCCAGCAGGTCGTGACGAAACCGTCCTTTCTGTGCCAGTGCTGGCAGATCCTCGTTGGTGGCGCACACCAGCCGCACATCCACCTTGAGGGGCTTGGCGCCGCCCACCCGCTCGAACTCCCCGTACTCGATGACCCGCAGCAGTTTTTCCTGCACCCGGGCGCTGGTGGTGGCCAGTTCGTCGAGGAACAGGGTGCCGCCGTCGGCCCGCTCGAAGCGCCCCTGATGACGCTTGGCGGCGCCAGTGAAAGAGCCCGCCTCGTGGCCGAACAGCTCGGTCTCTAGCAGGCTCTCGCTCAAGGTGGCGCAGTTGATGGTGACAAAGCTTTGATCCCAGCGATCCGAGAGATAATGTAGGCGGTGGGCGATGAGCTCCTTGCCGGTCCCCCGCTCGCCGATGATGAGTACGGGCTTGCGCAGCGGCGCGAGGCGCGATGCCTGCTCGATGATTTCTAGAAATGCGTTGGATTCACCCAACAGACTTTCCGTGGCCGTGGTCATCCCTGCCCCTGTGAGTTGAAAAATCTGGTTAATCTTACCAAAAGTTGGTTATTTTAATCATCACTTGTTTCCCAGGGACTTGAACTGCATTCTGAGTGCCCATATAAATCAACAAGTTAAATATTGTTCCAGATTGGCACACAAGTTGCCATTGTCAATGGAGACACAACCCGATGCCTATCACAGGAGTACAATCATGAGCATTTTTTCTCGCCTGGCCGACATCATCAATTCCAATCTGACGGCCCTGCTCGACAAGGCGGAAGATCCCCAGAAGATGGTGCGTCTGATCATCCAGGAGATGGAAGATGAACTGGTGAAGGAGCGCTCCAACCTGGCCCGCTTCCTCGCGAATCAAAAAGAGATCGGCCGTCAGGTGAGCCGCCATCAGGAGCGGGTCGCCGAGTGGCAGGGCAAGGCCGAGCTGGCCCTGACCAAGGGGCGCGAAGATCTGGCCCGGGCCGCCCTCATCGAGAAGAGCAAACAGGCGGAGCTTGCCGACGCCCTGTCTCGGGAACAGCAGGCGGTGGACAGCGGCATCGAGAAGCTGGGGGAGGAGATCCGCCAGCTGGAAGCCAAGCTGGAAGACGCCCGTGCCCGCCAGAAGGCGATGGCCATTCGCAGCGAAGCCGCCAGCAGCCGCCTCAACGTGCAAAGCCAGGTGGCTCGTGGCGACAGTCAGGCCGTGGTGAGCAAGTTCGAGCGCATGGAGCGCCGCATCGACGAGATGGAAGCCCGCGCCGATCTGGGGCAGTCCGACAAGGCGCTCGCCCAGCAGTTTGCCGAGCTGGAAGCGGACGACCAGATCAGCCGCGAGCTGGAAGCCATGCGCCAGAAGCTGGGCCAGCACAATCCGGCACCGAAACAGGGAGAGTAACAGATGGAAGATCTGCTGGGTGTATTGATGGTTCCCATGGTGGTCTTCATGGTGGTGGTGGCCCCCATCTGGCTGGTGCTGCACTACCGCGCCAAGGGACGCATTGGCGCCGGTCTTGCCGATGGTGAGCGTGAACAGCTGCAGGGCTTGCTGGTGCGTGCCGAGAAGATGCAGGAACGGGTCGGTGCCCTGGAGTCGATTCTGGATGCCGAGGTTCCTGGTTGGAGAAACAAGGTATGACGGTTTTCAATGAGAGATGTCATGACCGTGGCAAAAAGCCGGAGCGGGCCGAAACCGTATTGGCGTCGATTCTGGATGCGGAAGTCCCCGGTTGGAGGAACAAGGTATGAACAGTGTCAGTCGTGAAGGGCGCAACCTGTACCGGGATCCCCAGCGAGGCAAGATTGCCGGGGTCTGTGCCGGTCTGGCAGAGTACTTCGGGGTGGAGACCTGGATCGTGCGGCTGCTGGCCATCAGTGGTCTCATCTTCGCCGGTTTCATCACCTTCACCGCCTATATTGCCGCCTGGTTCCTGCTCGACAAGAAGCCGGTCACCCTCTACTCCCAGGAAGATGCCGAGTTCGCCGAGGTGCGGATGAAGGCGCGCAGCTGGCAGGCTGGCGTCACACCTCATCAGGCCCTTGCCCGCATCGGCCAGGAGCTGGATGCACTGGAGCCCAGGGTGCAGCGCATCGAGAAGCTGGTGACCTCCAAGGAGTTCACCCTGCAACGGGAGTTCAGCAAGCTCTAATCGTGCCGGGCCGCGAGGATACTGCCTCGCGGCCGTCTCTCTGATGTGATCACAAGGAGAAGAAGACCCGCCTTGATACGCAACAAACTCGAACACTCCTGGTCGGTGCTCCAGCACAAGGCCGTTGACGCGGTGAACCGGGCCCGGGATCGCCACATCAGGCTGGCGGTCACCGGCCTCTCTCGCAGTGGCAAGACCGCGTTTATCACGGCGCTGGTCAATCAACTGGAGCACGCGGCCATCGACGGTCGTCTGCCACTCTGGGACGCCCAGCGCCAGGGACGCATCCTTGGTGCTCGCCGGGTGCCCCAGCAAAACGTCCACATTCCCACCTTTCCCTACGAACGGGGCCTCGATGCCCTGTTTGGCGATCCGCCCGCCTGGCCCGCGCCGACCCGGGGGGTGGCCGAGGTACGCCTCGAGATCCGTTATCGCACCCGCCATCCGCTGCGTCGGCACCTGGGGGAGATCTCCACCCTCTATGTGGATCTGGTGGATTATCCCGGGGAGTGGCTGCTGGATTTGCCGCTGCTGGATCTGAACTACGAGCAGTGGAGCGAGCAGGTGCGGGAGCAACTGTGCCGCCCCGAGCTGCAAGCCCTGGCGGCAGGCTGGTTGACGCCGCACTGGCAGGCGGATCAAGCCTTCGAGGAGCGGGCCGCCAGCGAACTGGCCGCCCGCTACACCGATTATCTGCACGCCTGCAAGCAGGCGCTCGGGCTTCACCTCATCCAGCCCGGGCGTTTCGTGTTGCCCGGCGAGTATGCCGGTGCGCCGCTGCTGCAATTCGTGCCCTGGGTATGGGAGATGCCCACACACTCCCCCGAAGACGGCACCCTCTACGCCACCTTCAAGCAGCGCTTCGAGCAGTACAAGCAGCATCTGGTACAGGGCTTCTATGAGCAGCACTTTGCAGGCTTTGATCGCCAGATCGTGCTGGTGGACTGCCTGGCGCCCCTCAATGCCGGTGCCGCGAGCTTTGGTGACATGCAGCAGGCCATCGCCCGCATCATGGAGAGCTTCGCCTACGGCAAGAGCAACTGGTGGCGCCGTCTGTTCGCCCCGCGCATCGACAAGCTGCTGTTTGTGGCGAGCAAGGCCGATCACGTCACGCCGGAGCAGCACGGGCCTCTGGTGTCGCTCCTGCAGCACCTGGTGAGCCGTGGCCGGGGTCAGGCCCGCTTCGAGGGGATAGAGACCGAATGCCTGGCGCTGGCCGCCATCAAGGCCACCGAGGTGGGCAAGGGGGTGGCAGACGGACGGGAATTTCCCGCCATTCGTGGCACTACCCTCTCGGGCGAGCCCTTGCTGCTCTTCCCGGGGGAGGTGCCTGCCCAGATCCCGCCTGCGCAGTGGTGGAAAACTCAAGGGTTTGATTTTCAGGCCTTTCGCCCGTTGCCCATGAGCGCCCATCAGGCGCTCCCCCATATCCGGCTCGATGCGGCGCTGGAATTCCTGCTCGGGGATCACCTCGAATAACGGGTGGGTGGCCCGCTGTGCTCGAGGGGCGCCCACAGGAGAGAATGCGATGAACGATCAGACAAGATGGCGCACCGATGACGCCGCTCCCCTGCAAGGCAAGGTGACGCTGGAGCCCGCGCCCTCGGTGGCAAACGAAGCGCAGCCACCGGCCCCGGCCCGGCGGCTGGAAGAGGAGAGCTTCGAGCCTCTGGACGCGCTGGACGAGCTCACCGAGGTGGAACCCGCGCTTCACGTCAGGCCTCGGCGCCGCCATCGTCTGCTGGCCTGGGGGCTGGGCGGGGTGGGGCTGCTGTCGCTTGGCCAGTTTGGCGCTTTTCTGGTGGATCAGTTTGCCGCTTCCCCCTTCTGGGGCGGCGCCTGGCTGCTTGCCTCCGGCCTGGTGGCGGTAGGCACCGCCGGGGTAGCGGGGCGCGAATGGCTGCGGCTGCGCACCTTGAAGCGGCGCCAGGATGTGCGCTCAAGAGCCGAGGATCTGCTGGCCCACCAGGGGGTCGGTCAGGGGCAGGCCTTCTGCGAGGCCCTGGCCGAGAAGAGCGGTGACAAGGGGCGGGAAGGGTATCGCACCTGGTTATCCCAGCTTGACGAGAGCCACAGCGATCGGGAAGTGCTGACCCTCTACAGCCAGCTGGTGCTCACCGAGCGGGACAAGTTGGCCCAGGCCCGCGTCGCCAAATGGTCGGGGGAGGCCGCCGTGCTGGTGGCCCTGAGCCCGCTCGCCACGGTCGACATGATGCTGATGCTCTGGCGCAACCTGCGGATGATCGAGGACATCGCCGATGTCTACGCCATCGAGCTCGGCTACTGGAGCCGCATCCGCCTCATTCGTAA
The DNA here is from genome assembly GCF_040907815.1 of Aeromonas sp. s6. Lineage (NCBI taxonomy): Bacteria > Pseudomonadati > Pseudomonadota > Gammaproteobacteria > Aeromonadales > Aeromonadaceae > Aeromonas > Aeromonas sp. s6. The sequence goes on along the minus strand of NZ_JBFOCN010000045.1, from coordinate 19,140 downwards.
GGTGTTTCGCAACATGCTCTATGCGGGGGCCACCGAGCTGGTGACCGAGGTAGGGATGGATCTGCTGGGGGCCGAGCTGACCGCCAAGCTCTCCGCCCGCGCCGCCCAAGGTGTCGGGGCCGGGTTGCTCACCGCGCGCCTCGGGATGCGTACCATGGAAGCCTGTCGTCCGCTCCCCTGGTGTGCCGACGAGAAGCCGAAACTGGGGGAGTTGCGCAAGCGGCTGATCGGCCAGTTGGCGGGTTATCTCAACAAGTCGTGAGGTGGCTGGCACCCGACATGGATGTCACAAATTATTTACAATTGTCAAAAGCAGCCGACCCCGGGGTCGGCTGCTTTTTTGAGGGGCAAACCGTTACAGTGATCCCATGACTCAACGGCCAGTGACCGCCCGGATGGCGGCTGGCACCCGAAGGATGGGAGCACTCATGGCAAGTCTCTACACGGCCCGCCAACCGGATGGGCAGGGCCGGATCCACTACACGGACGAGGAGCATGGCACCTGGCGGATCCTGATTGCACGCCAGCTTGCGGCGCTCGATGGCAAGGCCTGCGACGAATACCAGGCCGGGTTGGCACGCCTCGACCTGCCTCTGAACCGTATCCCCCAGCTGGGCGAGATCAACGCCGCCCTGATGCCCGCCACCGGCTGGTCGGTGGCGGCGGTGCCGGCCCTCATCTCCTTTGATCACTTCTTCGCGCTGCTCGCTGATCGCCGTTTTCCCGTCGCCACCTTCATTCGCCGCCGGGACGAGCTCGACTACCTGCAAGAGCCCGACATCTTCCACGAGATCTTCGGCCACTGCGCCATGCTGACCAACCCGGCCTTTGCCCACTTCACCCACCTGTATGGTCGGCTCGGACTCCATGCCAGCAAGGAGGAGCGGGTCTATCTGGCGAGGCTCTACTGGTTCACGGTGGAGTTCGGTCTCCTGCAGGGGGAGGAGGGGCTGCGTATCTACGGCGGCGGCATTCTCTCCTCCATCGGCGAGACCGCCTATGCCCTCTCGGGCAAGCCCGAGCTGCAACCCTTCGATCTGCTGGAGATCCTGCGTACCCCCTATCGCATCGACATCATGCAGCCGACCTATTTCGTGCTGCCTCGTCTCGATACCCTCTATGGTCTGGAGGGGCAGGGGATCATGGCGGCCGTGGCCGAGGCCCGTCGTCTTGGCTTGCGTCCACCCCGCTTTGCCCCCGTTGCCGGCAAGCAGGCGAGCTAACCCGAATTCATTCCCACGATGTTTCATGAAAGGAGTCCCGAATGACTGAACTGGCGAGTCAACGATGCGAGGCGTGCCGCGCCGATGCCCCCAGGGTGAGCGATCAGGAGCTGGGGGAGCTGATGCACCTCATCCCCGACTGGCAGCCCCTGGTGGTCAACGGCGAGCTGCAACTGCGCCGTGAATTTGTGTTTCGCAACTTCAAGGAGGGGCTGGCGTTCACCAACCGCCTCGGAGAACTGGCGGAGGCGGAGTTCCATCATCCGGCGATCTTGCTTGAATGGGGCAAGGTGACCGTGAGCTGGTGGACCCACAAGATAGGCGGCTTGCATCGCAACGATTTCATCATGGCAGCCCGCACCGACGGTCTGATGAAGTAACCGCCGTCTGGCGCCAACGCAGACAGGGCCTGCCCGGTGAAAGCGGGGCAGGCCCGCATTTTTGTGGGGGAGCGCTCGCACTGGCGGGATCGAGTCTGTATTATCCCGTTATTCAGAATGTTAGCTAGGAAGTGTGTGCCGAATGCGTCTTGAAGTCAGCTGTGAAGACCGTCTGGGCCTGACCCGGGAATTGCTCGACCGACTGGTGGAGCACAACATCGATCTGCGCGGCATCGAAATCGATACCTCAGGCATCATCTATCTCAATTTCCCCGAGCTGGAGTTTCGTGACTTTCAGCATCTGATGCCGGAAATTCGCCGCATTCCCGGCGTCTATGACGTCAAGACCATCCCCTACATGCCCTCCGAGCGGGAACACCACGAGATAGAGGCCCTGCTCAAGGCACTGCCGGACCTGGTCTTCTCCCTCGACAGCAAGGGGCGGGTGACCCAGGCCAACCAGGCCGCCCTCACCACCCTGGCGTTGCCACCGGACGAGGTGCGCGGCGTGGCGATCTCCTCCCTGGTCAAGGGCTTCTCGTTTGGCCGCTGGCTGGAGTCGGGGGAGATCAAGCCCCAGACCTGCAAGCTGAGCCTCGGTGGCGAAGAGTACCTGGGCGATCTGATGCCGCTGTTCGTGGCCGAAGAGAAGGGCAAGCAGGCTCTGGCCGGCGCCGTGGTGGTGCTCAAATCCGCCCGCCGGGTCGGCATGCACTTCAGTGCCCTGCACGCGGTGGAAGTGGGGGGCTTTGAGCACCTCCAGGCCGAGAGCCAGAAGATGAAAGAGGTGCTGGCCCAGGCTGCCAAGCTCGCGATGCAGGACGCTCCCTTGCTCATCGTGGGGGAGACCGGCACCGGCAAGGAGTTGCTGGCCCGGGCCTGCCACGGCGCCAGCCTGCGCTCCAGCCACCCCTTCATGGCGCTCAACTGCGCGGCCATGCCGGACAACGTGGCCGAGAGCGAGCTGTTCGGCTATGCCCCCGGCGCCTTTGGCAACAACACCGAGGGCAAGCGCGGGGTGCTGGAGCTGGCCAGCGGCGGCACCCTGATGCTGGACGAGATCGGCGACATGTCCCCCCATCTGCAGACCAAGTTCCTGCGGGTGCTGCAAGATGGCGTGTTTCGCCGGGTCGGTGACGAGCAGGAGGTGAGGGTCAACGTGCGCTTCATCTGCACCACCCAGAAGCAGTTGCTGGATCTGGTCCATGAAGGGAAGTTTCGCGAAGATCTCTACTACCGCCTCAATGTGCTTAGCCTCAATCTGCCGCCGCTGCGCGAGCGCAAGGCGGACATCATGGCCCTGGCCCAGCAGTTCGTGTCGCGCTTTGCCAGCGAACTGCAGCGCCCGCGTCCGCGCTTTACCCGCAACATGGCCGAGTACCTCACCGCCTACCGCTGGCCCGGCAACGTGCGCCAGCTGCGCAACTGCCTCTATCGGGCCATGACCCTGCTGGAAGGGGACGAGATTGGACCCGAGCACGTGGACTTGCCGGTGGCGGCCGATGCCATGCCGCTCATCGACGAGTGGTTCGAAGGGGGGCTCGACGAGGCGGTGAAGCGTTTCGAGAGCCGCCTGCTGGAGCGGCTCTACCCGGCGTTCCCCTCCACCCGCCAACTGGCCAAGCGGCTCGGTGTCTCCCATACCGCCATCGCCAACAAGCTGCGCGAATATGGGATTGGCAAGAAGTAGTGTCGATGGACGGTGTCTGCCTGGGGCATTGAGCGCCTTGCAGGCACGGCTGCGACGCCCGGTGACGCAACCGTGCCACTTGCCTCTGGGGGCTGGCCACCCGGCTGGTAAGCTCGGTGCTGTGCCATGCAGGCACTCTCATCATGGGCGTCGGGTGACCCCGGCGCCGACCTGGACACTCTCGCGGGCACCATGCAGATGTTTTGTTACCTCCGGTTACTGATGTGGCTGGCGCCACTGTGCTGCATGCTGATGCTGGCAAACCAGGCCATGGCGGCGACCTCCGCCGAGGCGCGCAGTGACATGGTGCGCCAGACCGTGCTCGATATCCTCAGTTACACCCGCTGGCCCAGCGAGCCCGCCAGACTTCGGCTCTGCATCACGGCGCCGACGGAATATGCGTCATCCCTTCTGACCATCGAACGGCAGGCCAATGGCCGACCGGTGGAGGTCCATCGCTACGACATGGACGATGAGGCGCTGATCCAGCGCTGCGATGTCATCTATCTGGGGGTGCTGGCACCGGCACAGCGCCTCTCCCTGTTCGAGCGCCTGCGCGGTCACGCCATCCTCAGCATCAGTGAGCAGAGCCGCGAATGCATCGCCGATGCGGTCTTCTGTCTGCAGGCCGGGGAGGAGAGGGTGCGTTTTCGGGTCAATCTGGATGCGCTGGCCCGCAGCGGTGTGCGAGTGCACCCGGCCGTGCTCAAGCTCGCGCGAGCCGATGAGGAGCTGCGATGACGGTCCATCACGCCACTCCCCGGCTTACCCTGCGACAGAGTCTGGGGCGCACCCACATGATGATCTCCCTGACTGCCGTCTGCATGGCCGGGCTGTTTCTGACCGTCACGGCGTTGCTGGCGCTGCGCCTTTATGCGGATCACAACCTCAAGCTGGTGGCGCGGGCCATCAGCTACACCACTGAGGCGGCCGTGGTCTTCCATGACAAGGAGGCGGCACTGGATGCCCTGGAGACCATCACCTCCCAGGAAGACATAGCCAGCGCCAGCATAGTGCTGCCGGACGGCCAGGTGCTGGCGAGCTGGCGCCGGGACATCACTACCCCCTGGACCACCCTGGAGCAGCACCTGGCCCGCCTGATCCTGCCGGGGCCCGTGGCGCTCCCCATGGTGCGCGAGCACAAGGAGATAGCCAGGGTGCATCTGGTCGGTCACGGCCAGTACCTGTTGCGATTCCTGTTGCAGACCTTGCTGGCTACCCTGGTGTGCCTGCTCATCAGTATTCTCGGGGCACTCCATGTGGCGCGCCGGATGCAACGCTCCATCACGGCACCCCTCAAGGCCCTGACCGAGGTGGCTTACAACGTCAGCCGCCAGCGGGCCCTCAAGGAGCGGGTGCCGGCGGCCAATATCGCCGAGCTGCACGAGCTGGGCGAGGATTTCAATTCGCTGCTCGATGAGCTGGAAGCCTGGCAGGCCCACCAGAAGCGGGAGAACGCCAGCCTGCTGCATCAGGCAACCCATGATCCCCTGACCGGTCTGCCCAACCGCGCTCTGTTCGAGGCTCGCATGGAGCAGGCCATCCTGGCAGGCAACAAGGGGCATGAAGGTTTTGCCCTGCTCTATCTGGATTGCGATCGTTTCAAGCAGATCAATGACAACCTGGGCCACAGCATCGGCGACGAAGTGCTGATCGCCGTGGCGCGGCGGGTGCAGCATCAGCTCAGGCCCCTGGATCTGGTCTGCCGGCTGGGGGGAGATGAGTTCGTCATCCTCCTGACCCCGATCCAGGGGGAGGACGAGGTGCGCGAGGTGATAGGGCGAGTGCAGCAGGCCATGAACACCCCCGTGGTATTGAGTGACGGTCGCCATCTCGGGGTGGGGATCAGCATCGGCTCTGCCCGCTATCCCGAGCAGGGGAAGACGGCGGATGCCCTGCTGCAATGGGCAGACGACGCCATGTATCAAGCCAAACGACAACGCAGGGAGGAGAGAGAAACACGAAAAACGAGCACGTGAAGTTGAACCGGAAATAGTGAAAGGATGATAAGAATGCGCATGTTGAACCCGATCAAAGCGGGCCTGGTGGTACTGTTGCTGAGTGTGCTGGCGGCGTGCCAGAGCCCTCCCCAGGGGCTCACGGCGGAGCAGATCGCCGCCTTGAAGGAGCAGGGATTTCACCTGACCGACGAAGGATGGACCCTGGATATCTCCAACAAGGTGCTGTTCGCCAACAATGTGGGGGCCCTCAACCCCGAGACCCGCCAGGTGGTGGAAAAACTCGGCAAGGCCCTGATTGAGGTAGGACTGAACCGGGCCCGGGTGGACGGTCATACCGACTCCAACGGTGATGAGGCCTACAACCAGCAACTCTCCCTCAAGCGGGCACGGTCGGTGGCCGATGTCCTGGTGTCGGTGGGTATGCCACAGGGGAACCTGGATATCCGCGGCCGCGGAGAAGAGGCGCCCATCGCCGACAACGCGACCGCTGCCGGGCGAGCGGAAAATCGCCGGGTTGCCATCATCATCGGCAATGGCTGACCCCCGTCAGCCGGTATCGGCGCGGCGCTCCCGTCAGGAGCCTTGAATCAACCGCCTGATCCTGTGTGTGCCACCACTCTCCAGTGGGAGAGTGGCTCTCTTCCCTTGTTGTTTCACGCCTTCCTTGCCTGACGCGCTGTTGCCCTGATGGTGACAGAGTGACGGCTCAATCCTTCCCGACTTGATCCAGCACAAATACCTGCAACTGATATTGGTTATCATTTGCGTTATTTGAGCAGGGTAACCCCAGTGACGACTCTCCAGCTTTCTTCGACCATGACGGGGCTTTGTACCCCGGATCCCCTCAAATTCGCCTTCACCGCCAAGACGTCGGCCCATGCCAGCCGGGGAGGGACCGCCCCCCTGATGCTGGACGATGCCGGCTGGCAAGCCTGGTGGCAGCAGGAGAGCGAGGCCAAGGCCCGAGCGCTCTATATCCATATCCCGTTTTGCCGCAAGCGCTGCAGTTTTTGCAACTTCTTCGAAAACGGCGCCAATCCGGCGCGCATGAGCCGCTACATGGAGGCACTCTGCGGGTCGCTGCGCCAGGCAGCCGAGACGCCGCTTGTCCAGAGCCGGCCTTTCTCGGCGGTCTATGTGGGGGGCGGTACGCCAACCGACATGGCGGCGGGCGATCTCGCCCGCCTGGCCAGCGTCATCCGCCGTTTTCCCCTGACCGTGGATGCGGAACTGACCCTGGAGGGGCGACTCAACGGCTTTGATGACGAGAAGTGGCAGACGGCCCTGGCGGGCGGTTTCAACCGCTTCTCGTTCGGCGTGCAGAGTTTTGATACCCGCGTGCGCCAGCAGGCGGCCCGCTTCGATGACAGGGAGACCTTGCTGTCCCGGCTGGCGGCGCTGACCCGCCACAACGAGGCGGTGATCGTGGCGGATCTCATCTTCGGTCTGCCGGGGCAGGATGAGGCCGTGTGGCGCCAGGATATCGCGGATGTGATGGCGAGCGGGGTGCACGGGGTTGATCTCTATCAACTCTTCTCCATGGCGGGCACCAACCTGGCGCGCGCCGACGAGAAAGGCACCCAGGGCTGGGCCGCCGATGGCCAGCAGCGGGCAGTCATGTATGCCGACGGGGCACGGACGCTGGAGGCGGGGGGCTGGGAGCGGCTCTCCTGCAGCCACTGGCGGCGCATCGATGCCGAGCAGAGCCGCTACAACCAGATGGCCAAGTGGGGCGCCGAGATCCTGCCCTTCGGCGCAGGGGCGGGGGGCAACATTCACGGCCACGGCCTCATGTATGGCCGGGATCTGGCGCCCTGGCATGAGGCGCAGGCGGGGGGCGTGCGTGCTCCCGGCATGGTGATGAGGCCCAATCCCGATGCCCGTCTCGACGGGCTGCTGCGAGGGGGGCTCGATACCGGATGGCTGGCGTTGTCGCAATTGCCACAGGGGCTGGTCTCCCACCTGATGCCGCTCTTTGAGGCCTGGCAGCGACACGGGCTGGCACGGCTCTCGGCCGAGCGTCTCGCCCTCACCCTGGCGGGGCGTTTCTGGAACGTGAATTTGCAGGCCGGGTTGTTCGAGTATCTGAGGTGCAATCCACCGGGGGGGATCAAGGGGGGCGAGAAACCATCCGGCCACCCGGGCAAGATGGCCGGTCATGCCCTGGTATAACGGGCTATCGGAGCACAGAAAGGAGGCGGGGGCCTGGTGCAGGCCCCCGCTTTTTGTCAGCGGTTGTCGACCTCGTCCACCCGTACCCGCAGCGCTCCCTCTGCGAGGGTGGTGATCAGGGTCTGGCCTGCATTGACCTGGGATGCGCGGCGGATCACCTCCCCGGAGGGGGTGCGCACGATGGCGTAACCGCGCCCCAGGGTGGCCAGCGGGCTGATGCCGTCGAGGCGGGCTCCCAGCATGGCGAGGCTGTGGCGGGCGAGATCCTGGCGTTTTGCGATGAGGGCATGGAGGCGCTCCTCGGCCAGCTGGTGACGACGTTTGCCGATGGCCAGCCGCTTTTCGGGGCTTCTGGCCTGCAGGCGCATGGCGAGGCCCGCGAGGCGCCGCTCCCCCTGGTGCAGGCGATCACGCAGGTGCTGCTGCAAGCGGCGGTCGAGCTCGTCGAGGCGCTGGGACTGCTGCTCCAGCCGTCGCTTGGGATCCTGATGATCGAGCCGCTTCTGCAGCAGGACGAAGCCATGGCGGGCGGCGACCTGGTGACGGCTCATGGCCTGGGTGAGCCGCTGGCGCAGGTGCACGAGGCGCTGGGCGCGGGTGCTCCTGTCCGGCGCGACCAGCTCGGCGGCGGCAGAGGGGGTGGGGGCACGAAGGTCGGCGGCAAAGTCGCTGATGGTGACGTCCACCTCATGTCCTACGGCGCTCACCACGGGGATGGCGGAGCCTGCGATGGCCCGTGCCACCGCCTCTTCGTTGAAGCACCAGAGATCTTCAAGGGAACCGCCGCCGCGTCCGACGATGAGCACATCCACCTCGGCGCGGCGGTTGGCAAGCATGATGGCCGAGACGATCTGGGCGGTGGCGGCGCTCCCCTGCACCTGGGTCGGGTAGATGAAAACGGGCAAGTCCGGGGCGCGGCGTTCAAGCACCGTCAGCATGTCGTGCAGGGCGGCGCCTGTGGCGGAGGTGACCAGCCCGACGGCGCGGGGTTCCCGGGGCAAGGGGCGCTTGCGCCCTTCGTCAAAGAGCCCTTCGGCCCCGAGGCGGCGCTTGAGCTCCTCGAAGCGCAGGGCCAGCATGCCATCCCCGGCGGGCTGCATGGACTCGATGATGAGCTGGTAGTCGCCCCGGGGTTCATAGAGGGAGACTCGCGCCTGCACCAGCACCTGCATGCCATCCTGGGGACGGAACGGCACCCGGCGGTTGTTGCCCTTGAACATGGCGCAGCGCACCTGGGCCGACATGTCCTTGAGGGAGAAGTACCAGTGGCCGGAACTTGGCATCGCCAGGTTGGAGAGCTCGCCGGTGAGCCACACCAGCCCCAGATCCTGCTCCAGGATCATGCGCACGGCGCTGTTGAGGCGGGTGACGGTGAAGATCTGCTGTTGTCTGCTCTGACTGGCGGGTTCGAGGTGATTCAAGGCTGGCCCTGCTGTGGTGTCCGCCGGGGCGGGAGAAACGATGGGGGTCATCTTACCCCAGTTGCGCCCATCTGCCGAGCCATGGGCCCGGCAGATGACGCGGAGCCTAGGCTTGTGCCTTGGCCGACTTGACGGCTCTGGCGGGGCTGGTCACCAGCCAGACCGCGAGGCAGACCACGGCGCCGCCGAACACGAAGCCGCCGGTGAGGGTTTCCCCCAGCACCAGATAGCCCCACAGGATGCCGAAGGGCGGAATGAGGAAGGTGACAGTGAGGCTTCGCAGGGGGCTGATGTCGGCGATCAGCCTGAAATAGAGAAGATAGGCGAAGGCGGTACAGAGGAAGCCGACCGCCAGCACGCTGGCCCAGACCCCAGGCTGGGCCCAGTCGACGGCGGGGCCGGTCGCCAGGGTGTAGCCGAAGAAGGGAAGCAGGAAGAGGACGGCCCCTATCTGGCTGCCAAAGGCCACCAGTTTGGCGTCCAGGCCTCCCCGCTCGGTGACCCAGCGTCTCGTCAGGAAGCCGGCGCAGCCATAGCAGGCGGTGGCGATGAGGCAGGCCAGCACCCCGATGGCCAGTTGGCCGCTCAGGTCGACCTCCCCGGTGGTGGTGATGAGCCCGATGCCCACCAGCCCCAGCATGACCCCGGCCCACTTTCGCAAGGTCAGCGTCTCGTGAAAGAAGGAGAAGCCGATGAGGGCGCCCATCAGGGGCGTGGTGGCGTTGAGGATGGCGGAATACCCTGCGGGCAGCCAGAGGGCCGCCACGGCATACATCAGGAAGGGGACGCCGGAGTTGATGATGCCAAGCACCATGATGGATTTGAGCTTGCCCTGAAACTGCATGGGGGTGCGCAGCAGCAGGAGCATGGCGGCGAGCCCGACGAGGGCGAAGAAGACCCGCAGGAAGGTGGTGTTGACCGAGCCGAACGCCGGCGCCGCGATGCGCATGAACAAAAAGCTGGCACCCCAGATGGCTGCCAGCGCGAGCAATCTCCCGTAATCCGATGGTCTCATCGTTTCTCCCTGAATGAACCGCCCTGTTGCCCGAGATGGCAAGGGGGATTGCATCATGGGGGCAAGTGTCCCCGGTGGCAACGGCGCCGTGCAGGAGGCAGGGGCTGACCCTGTGCCCGAGGTGGTCGCGGAGGGCGGCCATCTTGCTCTCCCCGATGGGGGTGCCCCTCACTTCTGCGCCAGGAAATGAAAGCGCTATCAATCACATACAGCCCATGACGAGGTCGACAGTGGTCACATTTTGCGCGTGCTGGCCATTAATTGGCCATGGGGGACTCTAGACTGGTCGGGCTCATCTGAAGGCGGGACGTTGCGGATGGGGGAATGCCGGGACACACCGGCATCACACACAAACAATGAAAATAAAGGACTATCAATGGCTAGATGGATACTCGCGGCCGGATTGTTGGGAACCCTGATCACGGCGCCGAGCACGGCGGCGGAGTGGTTCTTCCGGGGCACCGCGAATGGATGGGCGGCGACCGCCATGACGTCGACGGACGGCGTCAATTTTGATACCTGTCAGCGCTTCGTGAGCGGGGATGCCAGCGGCGGCCCGCGCTTCAAGATAGACAGGTACGGCAACTGGCAGCAGAGCTACCCGGCGGCCGACTACGGGGTCAATGCCAACACGGCGTACCAGATCCGCATCAACGCGAGCACCCAGGCGGTGAGCGTGACGGCGGTGGCCAGTTGCGAGGCTTCGGGGTTTGCCAGCACCTTGCCGCAGCTCAACGTGCGCGGCACCTTCAACGGCTGGGCCAGCCTCCCCATGACCCTGGTAGGGGATCACCTGTGGCAGGTGGAAGCCTACCTGGATGGCAAGGCGAGCCAGCGCCTCAAGTTTGATCAGGCTGGCGACTGGGCCGTCAACTTTGGCGACAGCAACGGCGACGGCGTGCTGGAGAAAAGTGGCGGCGACATCTTCTGGAGCGCCGTGGGCACGGTGCGCATCCAGGTCAACGATCAGACCCTGGCCTACAGCATCACCCCCCTCGGGGATGACAACCAGCCGCCGCTCGCGGTCATCACCCCGGGGGGGACGGTGAACGTGACCCAGGGGGCGTCGCTCACCTTGAGCGGCAGCGACTCCACGGATCCCGACGGCCAGATCGCGAGCTATCTGTGGAGCAGCGGCGAGACCACGGAGAGCATCGTCGTCAACACCACCCAGACCGGCACCTTCACCTATGGCCTCACTGTCACCGACGATCAGGGCGCCAAGGGCAGCAGCAGCGTGAGTGTGGTGGTCGGGGCAGGACAGAGCAGCGACAGCTGGTACTTCCGGGGCACGGCCAACAACTGGGGGCTCACCCCCATGACCAGCGAGGATGGCACCACCTTCTGCACCGAGCAGGCCTTTGGCAGCAACAACCCCCGCTTCAAGATTGACCACAAGGGGGACTGGAGCGAGGCGTATCCGGCCCAGGATTACCTGGTCAGCGCCAACACCAGTTATCGCATCTGCTTTGACAGCCTGCGCAAGGCCATCGAGGTGGAGACGCTGGCCGGGGCCGATCTGCAGGCCCCCACGGTGACGGCCACCCCGTCTCCGGGGAGTTATGTGGACAGTCAGTCCATCACCCTGGGAGTGAGCGACGATCAGGACAGCGCCCCCGCCGTGCATTTCACGACGGACGGCAGCCAGCCCACCACGGCATCGGCCCGCTATGCAGGCCAGCCCCTGGTGGCGAGTGACAAGGGGAGCGGCACCGATCTGGTGATCCGCACCTTTGCCATCGACGCCAGCGGCAATCAGCGCGAGCAGCGCTTCGAGTACCGTATCGGCGAGCAGGGGGTGGCGAGCGGCGATTTTCGCGCCGAGAGCATCTACTTCCTGCTGACTGCCCGCTTCTATGATGGCGATGCCAGCAACAACTACTACAACCGGGATCGCTACAAAGCGGGGGATCCCCAGTGGCGTGGCGACTTCAAGGGGTTGATCGCCAAGCTCGACTACATCAAGGATCTCGGCTTCACCGCCATCTGGGTGACGCCGCCGGTGGAGAACCGCTCCGGCCTCGACTACCACGGCTACCATGCCTACGACTTCTACCGGGTCGATCCCCGTCTGGAGTCGCCGGGGGCGGGTTACCGGGAGTTCATCCAGGCGGCTCACGCCAAGGGGCTCAAGGTGATCCAGGATGTGGTGCTCAACCACTCGAGCCAGTACGGCCTGCGCGGCAAGACCTGGATCGATCGCCTGCCCGTCAAATACTACGTACCGGCGGGGTCGAGCCAGGGGCTCATCAACAATGGTCCCTATCAGGGCAATCTCGGGGATTACGCCAGCGCCAATCGCTGTGACGACGACAACCCGGCGGCGCCCGACTGGTACAAGGCCCGCTGCCAGTCCGATCCGGCGGGCACCCAGCCCCTGGTAGACCCCAAGACCGGCGCCACCGTGCCGAGCGCAGGCTACAACCCAAACCGCTTCTTCGGCATCGACGCCCAGACCCTGGATCCCGCCTGGTATCACCTGGACGGTTTCATGTCAGGCGGTGACTGGGAGAGCCCGCTCGCCCTGCAGCGCAAGCACATGGCGGGGGACTGCATCGATCTCGCCACCGGCAACCAGAACGTCAAGGACTACCTCAACGGCGCCATTCGTCAGTACCTCGACATGGGGGTCGATGCCATCCGTATCGATACCTTGAAGCACATCGAGCGGGACGAACTGCTGACCTATGTCCATGACTGGCAGGCCCACAAGCCGGGGCTGTTCGTCTTTGGCGAAAACCTGGTCAAGGGCACCGGCTGGGGCTCTGAGCTCGCCAACGACAATGCCTCGGCGGTGATCCGCCCCTGGTGGTATACCCGCACCACGCCGAACCCGGCCAATCCCCGTGCAGGGGGTGATTCCGGCCTCTCGGTGCTGGACTTCTCCCTCTTCTCCACCTTCCGTGACAACGTCACCCGGGGGAACTTTGGCGGGGTAGGGGGGATCTTCGCCATGGACTGGGTCTATGGGGATGCCACCAAGCTCATCACCTTCTTCCAGAACCACGACGTGGGGCCGGACAATGACTTCAAGTACCGCTACGGCGGGGAAGAGGGGAATGCGGCCATGACCTACAACCTGCTCTGGACGGCGCGGGGGATCCCGACCCTCTACTACGGGGAGGAGGTGATGTTCCAGGCGGGCAAGCCCCAGGACATCGACGGGGCCACCATGACGGTGGATCAGACCGGTCGTGCCTACTACGGGGAGGTGCTGGACAACCCCGCCACCCCGAGCCACCCGCTCTATCAGCACATCAAGCGCCTGAACCAGATCCGCAAGGCGGTGCCCGCCCTGCAAAAGGCGCCCATGAGCCAGGTGAACGAGTGGGGGAGCGGCATCAGCTTCGTGCGTGATCTGAGCGCCCAAGGGAGCTACGCTGCCGTGGGCCTTGCGGCCAACTCGGCCCAGCAGATAAACCTGAGTGGCCTGAAGAACGGCACCTACACGGACGCGGTAACCGGTGCGAGCCAGAGCGTCAGCAACGGCAGCCTGAGCTTTGCGGTGCCCGCCTATTCGGCGCGGGTCTGGGTACTGAACGGCCCGGGCAAGGTGGGCGCGGACGGCAAATACCTCAAGTAAGGAAGCCCTGTCACAGGGAGCAGCGAGTCGGCCTTCGGGCCGACTTTTTTATTCTGCCTTCTGCCTATGCCTGAATGGATGCCCCATCCTGATGGGACTCTGGCTGCGGAGGGGCTGGTGAATGGGCAGACCTGTGGACTCGCGACCAGCACGCTCATGGGCAGGGGGCTAGAGGGAAGGGGAGTGGTGCATCCGCCGCCCGAGTCACTCCATGCTCTGCATATTGCAGTGCTCATGGCAGTGAGCAAAGCGGTGCCCATACCGCCTTTGCGCCGCGGTGCAAGGCAAACTGTGCCACTCGGTTGATCTATATTGGTGCAATTGCACTTTATTGGTGCGATCCATCCACATCCGCCCCTGGAGCCCGCCCCGAAGAAACACGCCGTATAGCCCTCGGGCTTACCCCATGACAGGCATCATCCATGCTGAAAAGCGGCATCGTATCGACATGATCTGCCGAAAAACCGGACTGTGAAGGGGATACCACGAGGCCTTTCTCGGTGACTCGGGTAAACATGCTGCGCCACCATGATGGCCGATCACTGAAGTAGTGCATTCGGTCTGCACATTGCGTATTTATCAGAATTTAAATCCGATTATTTATGGTGTCGCGGACTCTTGTTTTGATTGGCGCTCTTTTTGCTGTGCCTTGTCATCCCCATGATGGCGACATCAGGGGGCGGGGGAGCGCAAGATTGGGGGTTGGGACGGCAAGGTGAATGGGTCGCCGCCATCAGCCCCAATGCGGCCTGGTTGTCGGGCAACGGATGCCACCATCAAATCGGATCTAAGGAGTCATATGGAAGGTGAAATGACCATGCAGCCAGCGGCCGCGGGCAGGGGGCTGGCCCATACCCTCAAGGACGATGTCTACGGCATGGTGCTCGGGGTCATGTTTATCGCCGTGGGGCTCAATCTGCTCAAGTGTTCCGGCATGATCACCGGCGGCATCGCGGGCATCGCCCTGCTGATCGCCCATGTCAGCACCCTGCCCATCGGCGTGCTCTTCTTCCTGGTGAACCTGCCCTTCATGGTGTTCTGCTACGTCACCATGGGGCGCGCCTTCACCCTCAAGACGCTGATCGTCAACGTCGCCCTCTCGGCGGCCACCCAGGCGGTGCCGCTGCTGCTGACGGTGAGCTATGTCCATCCCCTGTTTGCCGCCCTGGTGGGGGGAACCTTCCTCGGCATGGGGGTCTTGTCTCTGGCGCGCCACAATGCCTCCGTGGGGGGCACCGGCGTGGTGACGCTCTGGCTGCAACGGCGCACCGGCATCAATGCAGGAAAGAGCCAGATGGTGCTGGATGTGCTGGTGTTTGCGCTCTCTCTGCTCACCCTGCCGCTTCCCCTGCTGCTCTGGTCAACCCTGAGTGCGCTGGCCATGAACGCCATGCTGATGAACTGGCACAAGCCGGGCCGCTATCAGGGGAACTGACCGCCGGTCTGGCTGACGGCTGTGAGTGGAAAAAAGGCCGTTCCGGGAGACTGGCGGCAGAAAGGGGCTCAACGGCAAAAAAGATCATCTTGTCGGGAAAAACGGCATGGTTACGGCTGAATTTATTGGTTTTTTGCCCTGTTGGTGGCGTTAAATCGGGCTACGCCATAAAAAATTCAAAAAACTTCTTTACCACTGCCCAATGCATGAGTAAAATTTGTCGGCAATATTTTACACCCCCACTCCTCAACGGTGAGATATTGCCATGCTCAGGATTGCCAAAGAAGCGCTGACCTTCGACGATGTACTGTTGGTTCCAGCCCACTCCACTGTTCTCCCCAATACCGCCGACCTGCGTACCAAGCTCACGTCTGCGATAACGCTGAATATTCCGATGATCTCCGCTGCCATGGACACAGTGACCGAAGCCCGTCTGGCTATCGCACTGGCCCAGGAAGGCGGCATCGGCTTCATTCACAAGAACATGTCCATCGAGCAGCAGGCTGCCGAAGTGCGCAAGGTCAAGAAGTACGAGAGCGGCGTGGTCAGCGACCCCGTTACCGTGCGCCCTGACATGACCATCGCCCAGATCAAGGAGCTGAGCCACAAGAACGGTTTCGCCGGTTACCCCGTGGTGACTGACGGCAACCAGCTGGTGGGTATCATCACCGGCCGTGACGTGCGCTTCGTCATCGATCTCTCCCAGACCGTCGAACAGATCATGACCCAGAAAGATCGTCTGGTGACCGTGCGTGAAGGGGCCCCTCGTGAAGAGGTGGTGGCTCTGATGCAAAAGCACCGCATCGAGAAGGTGCTGGTGGTCAACGGCGACTTCAAGCTCAAGGGCATGATCACCGTGAAGGACTTCCAGAAAGCCGAGCGCAAGCCCAACGCCTGTAAAGACGAGCGTGGCCGTCTGCGGGTCGGTGCCGCCGTCGGTGCCGGTGCCGGCAACGAAGAGCGCGTCGCCGCCCTGGTGGAAGCCGGTGTGGACGTGCTGCTGATTGACTCCTCCCACGGCCACTCCCAGGGCGTGCTGGATCGCATCAAGGCGACCCGTGAAGCCTATCCTGACCTGCAGATCATCGGCGGCAACGTCGCCACCGCCGCTGGCGCCAAGGCGCTGGTGGAAGCGGGTGTCAACGCCGTCAAGGTCGGTATCGGCCCGGGCTCCATCTGTACTACCCGTATCGTGACCGGCGTGGGCGTGCCCCAGATCACCGCCATCTCCGACGCCGTCGACGCCCTGGAAGGCACCGGCGTGCCGGTGATTGCCGATGGCGGCATCCGCTTCTCCGGCGACGTGGCCAAGGCCATCGCCGCGGGCGCAAGCTGCGTCATGGTGGGCTCCATGTTTGCCGGTACCGAAGAGGCGCCGGGCGAGATCGAGCTCTATCAGGGCCGCTCCTTCAAGTCCTACCGCGGCATGGGCTCTCTGGGTGCCATGTCCAAGGGCTCCAGCGACCGTTACTTCCAGACCGACAACGCCGCCGACAAGCTGGTGCCGGAAGGGATCGAAGGGCGCGTGCCGTACAAGGGCCGCCTCAAAGAGATCATCCACCAGCAGATGGGCGGCCTGCGCTCCTCCATGGGTCTGACCGGCAGCGCGACCATCGACGACATGCGCACCAAGGCCGAGTTCGTGCGCATCTCGGGCGCCGGGATGAAAGAGTCCCACGTTCACGACGTGACCATTACCAAAGAAGCCCCCAACTACCGGATGGGCTGATGAAACGGGGCTCTGCGCCCCGTTTTTCCACCCTTTTTTTATCCCGTGCTTTTTGTGACAACATCAGCCTGATGCAGGAATAAAATGACTAAAGACATTCACGCCCACCGTATCCTTATCCTGGATTTCGGTTCCCAGTACACCCAGCTCATCGCCCGTCGCGTCCGTGAAATCGGCGTCTACTGCGAGCTGTGGGCCTGGGACGTAACCGAAGAGCAGATCCGCGAGTTCAATCCGAGCGGCATCATCCTCTCCGGCGGCCCGGAATCAGTGACCGAGGCGGGCAGCCCGCGCGCCCCCGAGTACGTGTTCAACGCCGGTGTGCCGGTGTTCGGTATCTGCTACGGCATGCAGACCATGTCCGAGCAGCTCGGCGGCAAGGTGCAGTCCTCCAACCTGCGTGAATTCGGCTACGCCCAGGTCGAAGTGCTGGGCCAGTCCGGCAAGACCAGCGCCCTCTTGCGCAACATCGAAGACGCCATTGCCGACAACGGCAATGCCCTGCTGGACGTCTGGATGAGCCACGGCGACAAGGTCACCGAGATCCCCGCCGGCTTCACCACCATCGCCCAGACCGCCACCTGCCCCCATGCCGCCATGGCCGACGAGGCCAAGCGCTTCTACGGCGTGCAGTTCCACCCGGAAGTGACCCACACCCGTCAGGGTGCCCGTATGCTGGAACACTTCGTCAAGGACATCTGCGGCTGCGAATGCCTCTGGACCCCGGCCACCATCATCGACGACGCCGTTGCCCGCATCCGCGAGCAGGTGGGTGACGACGAGGTGATCCTGGGCCTCTCCGGCGGCGTGGACTCCTCCGTGGTCGCCATGCTGGTGCACCGCGCCATCGGCGATCGCCTGACCTGCGTCTTCGTCGACAACGGCCTGCTGCGCCTGAACGAAGGCCAGCAGGTGATGGACATGTTCGGCGATCACTTCGGCCTGAACATCATCAAGGTCGACGCCGAAGAGCGCTTCCTCTCCGCCCTCGCGGGCATTGACGAGCCGGAAGCCAAACGCAAGACCATCGGCCGCGTCTTCGTCGAAGTGTTCGACGACGAGTCCAAGAAGCTCAAGAACGCCAAGTGGCTGGCCCAGGGCACCATCTACCCGGACGTCATCGAATCCGCTGCCAGCAAGACCGGCAAGGCCCACGTCATCAAGTCCCACCACAACGTCGGCGGCCTGCCGGAAGAGATGAAGATGGGTCTGGTGGAGCCGCTGCGCGAGCTGTTCAAGGACGAAGTGCGCCGTGTCGGCCTCGAACTCGGCCTGCCCTACGACATGCTCTACCGTCACCCCTTCCCGGGTCCTGGCCTGGGCGTGCGTGTGCTTGGCGAAGTGAAGAAAGAGTACTGCGACCTGCTGCGCAAGGCTGACGCCATCTTCATCGAAGAGCTGCGCAAGGCCGACCTCTACAACCAGGTCAGCCAGGCGTTCGCCGTCTTCCTGCCGGTGCGCTCCGTCGGCGTCATGGGCGATGGCCGCAAGTACGACTGGGTCATTGCGCTGCGCGCCGTCGAGACCATCGACTTCATGACCGCCCACTGGGCCCACCTGCCGTACGACTTCCTCGGCCACGTGTCGAACCGCATCATCAACGAGATCAACGGCATCTCTCGCGTGGTGTACGACGTCTCCGGCAAGCCGCCCGCAACCATTGAGTGGGAATAAAAGGCGTGGGAATAAGCGGCTAACGCCTCTCTCCCAGCGGTAACGCAAAACTGTCAAAAAGGCGCCCTTGAGGCGCCTTTTCTTTTTCCAATCGTTTGCGAGAAAATTTTGCTCCTGGCGAAGGGGTGAGGGCTCTGTTACCAATGTTGTCGTGGTGAGTGCCCGAGTCGATCGGCAGAACCTCATCTATCGCATCCACACACGGCGGCAGGTTGTGGTTTCTCCGGGCAGAGGAAAGGCTTTGCTGCATAGCCTCTGAAGGCCATCCACGAGTGTTATGCCCAGAAAGTTAAGTGCCACTGTGTCCAGCATCAAAAGATGGGAAGGGAGCACTCCTTCAAAATCCCCCCAAGTGATAGCAGGCGTACCAGTTACCGTTTCAAATGCAAAACCATGGTGCCGCTGCCCAACCCGATCCACGGGGAAGCCGTGGTGCAGATCTTCCAATCCCTGGATGGTTCGGCCCATATCACCGCCATCACCCCGATCTGATTTGGCTACGGGGCAAAGCGGGGAGGGGTCATAGCCTCCAACCAGTTGGCTCCAACACCCAACAATAAGAAAGACACCCGAGTAGTGTCTTTTCATTTTCATATCGTTTGCGTGGTAAAGTAGATTTCCTAAGGAAGGTGCGAATAAGCGGGGAAATTCTTCTCGGCTGACTCAGTCATTTCATTTCTTCATGTTTGAGCCGATTTTTTCTCCCGTAAATGCCTTGAATCAGCCTATTTAGACCGTTTCTTCGCCATTTAAGGCGTTATCCCCAGTTTTTAGTGAGATCTCTCCCACTGACGTATCATTTGGTCCGCCCGAAACAGGTTGGCCAGCGTGAATAACATCGCCAGTTGGTTATCGTT
>NZ_JBFOCN010000044.1:0-24250 GCF_040907815.1 Aeromonas sp. s6 | reverse complement strand
TATGAGGCGAACGCCGATGTGAACGGCGCTCGCAATATTTTAGCGGCGGGACACGCCGTTTTAGCCTGTGGAGGCGTGGTGCAATCAGGCCGCCCGATGAAGCAGGAACCCGGTACTGCGCGAGCAGCTATCACCCAGTAATGGGAATCCCCCTCCTGTGACGCGAAGCGCTAAGGTGGGGGAGGATGTCAACAAGGTTTCCGGATCTACCTTAGGCCATCGGCACATCAACCGATCATCACGACCGAACTCTGGTCTGACAGAGAGTGCTTACACCTGAGGAAAGAACAATGAAAAAGACAGCATTGACGATGGCCATCTCCAGCCTGCTGCTGGCCGGTGGTGCACAGGCCGCCAACGTTTACGATCAGAATGGTACCAAACTGGACATCGGCGGCCGCGTCAACGGCATGTACTACGGCACCGATGACAACGCCACCGAAGGCGATGCCAGCTACCTGCGTCTGCACATCGCAGGTGAAACCAAGGTTGACGAGGATCTGACCGCGTTCGGCTTCGCCGAGTACAACCTGCCGGTCTCCGGTTCTGACAACGACGAGCTGCGTTACGCCTATACGGGCATCAAGCACGATCGCTTCGGTGCCTTCAGCTACGGCCGCCAGGACGGTCTGTTCACCAAGGCGGTGAACAACTACACCGACGTGCTGCCGGAGTGGGGTGGTGATGGTCTGGGCAAGGACACCGAGGTGTTCGGCACCGGTCGTACCAACGGCCTGGCCCAGTACATGTACAACTGGCAGGGGCTGACCCTGGGTGCCCAGTTCACCGGCAACAACGACCCGCAGAACGCGAGCCGCAGCGAGCGCGTCGGCCCGAACAGCACCTGGAGCCCGAAAGGTTCTTCCGAGGGGTATGCCCTCTCTGCCAACTATGACTTCAACATGGGCCTGAGCCTGGGTGCCGCCTACAACCAGGCTGGCAAGACCGACGAGCAGGCCGAGAACGTGAGCTTCGGCGGCGACAACGACGCCAAGCTGTTCGGGGTGGGCGCCAAGTATGCCGTCGGCAACCTCTACATGGCCGCCACCTACTCCCACGGTGAAGATCACCTCTTCGTGGACACCGGCTCCATGCGCGGTTACGCCGAGAAGATGGATGGCTACGAAGCGGTCGTGCAGTACAACATCACGCCGAAGTTCAAGCCCTCTCTGGCCTACCTGCGTACCGACGTGAAGGACAGCGCTCACGGCATCGATGACACCGCGACCGAATACGTCTCCGTGGGTGCCTGGTACAACTTCACCGACAACTTCAATGCCTACGTGGACTACAAGATCAACCTGCTGGACGAAGTGGGTTCCACCGGCAAGAACAGCCTGAACAAGTCCACCGACGACATCGTCGCCGTGGCCCTGCAGTACAACTTCTAAGTCGTCCCAGACGCACTGCACATCCCAGGACCGGCCCATGTGGCCGGTCTTTTCGTTGCTGGCGGACCGCGCTGGATGACAAGAGCGGCACGCCGGGGTTCAGCAATGGCCCCGTGTGGTCGATACCCTTGTTGTCGGGGCCGGTGCGTGGCTGTGCTTGCCATGAGGCAGTGATGGGGCGATGATCACGCCCCGTGGTCAAGATCCTATCTTTCCTCGACGCTTTTCATTATTTCTATATAGGCTTGCGTTGTCCCGACAGGGAAAGCGGGGCTGGTTGGCATGTCGCAGCTCCGGTGCGGGGCAATTTCGGGAAATGGACGTAAGGGCGTTATATGGCGAGCATATTGGATTCAGTGGATCAACGTACCCAGCTTGTAGGGGAGAATCGCCTGGAACTGCTGATGTTCCGTTTGGGTGCCCAGCAACTGTTTGCGATCAACGTCTTCAAGGTGCGGGAAGTGGTCAAGCTGCCCCATCTGAACAAGATGCCGGGGTCCCACCACAACATCAGCGGCGTCGCCAACATTCGCGGCGTCTCCATCCCCGTCATCAACCTGCGCGGTGCCATCGGGATGCGTCCCATGGTCATCGATCAGGAGTCCAACCTCATCATCACCGAGTACAACCGCACCATTCAGGGATTCCTGGTGGGGCAGGTGGCCCACATCGTCAACATGACCTGGAAGGACATACTGCCGCCGCCCCGTTCGGCGGGTCGTGCCAACTACCTCACCGCCATTACCCGCATCCCGGAAGGGGGGGTCGACCAGATTGTCGAGATCATCGACGTGGAGAAGGTGCTGGCGGAGATCATCACCTATGACGTGCGCATCTCGTCCGAGGTGCTGGACGAGGAGATCCTGCCCCAGATGCAGGGACGCCGGGTGCTCATCGTCGATGACTCCAGCACGGCCCGCAACCAGGTGCGCGAGACCCTCGCCCAGCTCGGGCTCGAGGTCATCGAGTGCCAGGACGGCTTGCAGGCCCTCAAGTTGCTCAAGGGGTGGTGCGATGCGGGCAAGAAGGTGACCGACGAGATCATGCTGATGATCACGGACGCCGAGATGCCGGAGATGGATGGTTATCGCCTGACTCACGAGGTGCGCAGCGATCCGCGCATGTCCGATCTCTTCATCACCCTCAATACCTCCCTGAGCGGCAACTTCAACGAGGCCATGGTCAAGAAGGTGGGGTGTGATCGCTTCATCTCCAAATTCCAGCCCGACTTGCTGGTGGACGTGGCACAGCAGCGGATGCGGCAGATCCTGGGCCGTTGAACCCGGCACGCCGAACCATGAAAAAGCCCCCGCCATGCGGGGGCTTTTTGCTGGGCAAGGGGAAGGGCCAGGGGCCCGGCCACCGGGCTACTGAGTCAGCAGAGGCTCGACAAAGCGGGCGACCTTGTCGCGGATCCGGGGCTGGGCGGTGGCCGTCGGGTGCAGTCCATCGTTCATCATGAGTTCAGGGCGCAGCACAATATCATCCAGAAAGAAGGGCATCAGCGGTAGGTCGTTGGCCTTCGCAAGATCCGGGAAGATCTGCTCGAACTGTTGCAGATAGCGCGCCCCATAGTTGCGGGGCAGCAGGATCTGGGTCAGCACCGTCTTCGCCTGGTGCGCCCGAGCGAGCTCGATCATCTTGGTCAGGTTGGCCCGGGTGATGGCGGGAGCAAAGCCCCGCAGCCCGTCGTTGGCGCCGAGTTCGATCAACACCCAGTCCGGTTTGTGGGTTTCGAGCAGAGCGGGCAGGCGGGCCAGGCCGCCCTGGGTCGTTTCACCGCTGATGCTGGCATTGATGAGGGTGTGTTCTCCCCCCTGCTGCTGCCACTTTTCATTGAGCAGGGCAGGCCAGCTCTGTTCGGCCTGCATCTGGTAGCCGGCACTCAGGCTGTCGCCCAGTACCAGCAGGGTCTGGGCCTGGACGGACGCTGCCCAGCAGCACAGGCAACTCACGGCAAACAAGAGACGCATCATGCAGTCAACTCCCACGTTCTATTGTCATTACAGGTTCAGGCAAACAGGATACCCAAGATGAGTTCAACGCCCATTATCGCCGTCAGGGGGCTCGGTAAAACCGTTCGCCTCGGTCAGGAAAGCCTCACCATCCTTGAAGGGATCGATCTGCAAGTCAATACCGGCGAGACGCTGGCGCTGGTCGGTGCGTCCGGTTCCGGCAAGTCCACCCTGCTCGGTTTGCTGGCCGGTCTCGATCTGCCGAGCAGCGGCGAGATAGAGATCCTCGGCCACTCCCTCACCCGGCTGGACGAGGAGGGACGCGCCAGGCTGCGGGCCGAGCAGGTGGGGTTCGTGTTCCAGTCGTTCCTGCTGCTACCCACCCTGAGCGCCCTGGAAAACGTCATGTTGCCGGCCGAGCTGCGGGGGGAGACCGACAGCGAGCCCCGTGCCCGGGAGCTGCTGGCCCAGGTCGGTCTGGGAGAGCGGTTGCACCACCTACCGCCGCGCCTCTCCGGCGGCGAGCAGCAGCGGGTCGCCATTGCCCGTGCCTTCATGACCCGCCCCAGCCTGCTGCTGGCGGACGAGCCCACCGGCAACCTCGACAGCAAGACAGGGGAGACGGTGATCGAACTGCTGTTTCGTCTCAACCGCGAGCACAACACCACCCTGGTGGTGGTGACCCATGACCATGAGCTGGCCCAGCGCTGCCAGCGGCAGCTGGTGATGTCAGCCGGGCGGCTGGAGGCACAGGCTGTCATGGCGGCCAGGGTGGGAGAGCTGTCATGAGTCAGTGGAGACAGAGCTGCACCAGGGGATCGTTGGCAGCAGCATGGACGGTGAGGGAGGCGTCATGAGTCAGTGGCGACTGGGATTGAAGCTGCTGCGCCGGGAAGGGTTCAGCGGCGAGCTGCGCTGGTTTGTGCTGGCGCTGGCGCTGAGCGTCGCCTGCGTGCTCAGCGTGGCTCTGGTGGCGGATCGGCTGGACGTGGGGCTCAAGGCCTCCGGGCGGGATTTCATCGGAGGGGACAGGGTGCTGCGCTCCGCGACGCCGGCACCGGCAGAGTGGCTGGCGCAGGCGCATCAGGAGGGGCTGGCCGTGCAGACCACGGTCAGCTTCAACAGCATGCTGTTTCACGGTGATACCCTGCAACTGGCCTCCATCCGCGCCGTGCCCGGGGATTTTCCCTTCTACGGCAAGCTGGAGCTCACTCCCCAGCGCGCCCCGGCGCCCGGCGAGATCTGGCTCTCCGCCAGGGTGATGCAACTGCTCGGCGCCAAGGTGGGGGAGGCACTCGAGGTCGGCAACACCCGGCTGACGGTGGCAGGGGAGCTGGGCCAGGAGCCGGATCAGGGGTTCAGCCCCTTCCAGATGGCGCCAAGGGCCTTGATCCACAGCGCCGATATCGAGGCGACCGGGGCCCTGCTGCCGGGCAGTCGCCAGCAGTGGCGCTATCTCGTCAAGGGGCCCCGTGACGCCATCGCCCGCTATGAGGCCTGGCTCAACACCAGGCTGAGCGCCGGGCAGAAGCTCGTCAAACCCGACGATCAGGGTACCCAGGTGGGGAAATCCCTGGGCAATGCCGAGCGCTTCTTCCGTCTGGCATCCCTTGCCGGCGTGCTGCTCGGCGCCCTGGCCATGGGGATAGCGGTGCGCCATTTCGCCGAGCGCCAGACCAACATGGTGGCCCTGCTCAAGACCCTGGGGGCCTCGCGGCGCACCCTGTGGCAACTGATGGGCACCCTGCTGTTCTCCCTGACCCTGGTGGGGGCCCTGATGGGGCTGGTGGCGGGCAGCGCCATGCAGTGGCTGACCCTGAACCTGCTGGGGGATCTGCTGCCTGCGGATCTGCCGCCCCCCTCCTGGCGACCCTTCGCCCTGGGCCTTGCGGTCGCCTTCTTCATCACCCTGATGCTGGCGTTCGTCCCCTTCCTGAGGCTGCTCAAGGTACCGCCGCTGCGGGTGCTGCGCCGGGAGCTGGAGGCGGGGATCCCTCCCTGGCTGACGGTGCCCGTGGGGCTCATCGGGCTGTTTGCCCTGGTGTGGGGCTTTACCGCCGACATCAGGCTGGCCTGCGGGCTCATCGGCGGCATGGGGGTGTTGATGGCGCTGCTGGCCCTGCTCGCCTCCGTGCTGCTGCGTCTTGGCAGTCGGCTCAAGGGGCCCCATGCCCTGCGCCTGGCCATCAATCACCTCTCCCGTGAGCGGGGCAGTGGTCTGTTCCAGCTGGCGGGTTTCGCCCTGGCCCTGATGCTGTTCGGGCTGCTGTGGGCGGCGCGGGTCGATCTGCTGGAGGATTTTTCCACCCGGTTGCCTGCCGACGCCCCGAACCGCTTCCTGGTCAATGTGGCGGACAGCGAGCGGGAAGGGATCCTGGCCGATCTGCACCGGGCCGGGGCCATCACCTCGGACTTCTACCCCATGGTGCGCGGGCGCCTGACCCGTATCGCTGGTGAGGCGGTGGGGGAGGATGCGGCGCGGGAGGGGGTGGACAGAGAGCTCAACTTCACCACCACATCGGCCCTGCCCGCCGACAACAAGGTCACTGCCGGTCAATGGCTGGCCGGCAAGGGGGAGGTCTCCGTCGATGAGGCGCTGGCGGGACGGCTCGGCATCGCGCTCGGAGACGTGCTCGGCTTCACCATAGAGGGGCGGGCGTTCGAGGCCAGGGTGACCAGCCTGAGGTCCATCAAGTGGGACAACATGAGGCCGAACTTCTACATGATCTTCTCGCCGGACGTGCTGGCCCCCTTCTCCCAGACCTGGCTCGGCAGCTATCGTCTACCGCCTGAGGGGCGAGGGGCAGAGGTGGAACTCATCCGCCGCCACCCCACGGTGAGCCTCATCGATGTGGAGGATCTGATAGGCCGCCTCACACTGGTCTCCGATCAGGTGAGCCGCGCCCTGGGGTTGATGCTCGGGCTGGTGACGGTAGCCGCCCTGCTGGTGCTGCTGACCCAGACCCAGGCCGGCATGGCCCATCGGCGCCGGGAGCTGCTGCTGATGCGCACCTTGGGGGCGGGCAGCGCCCTGCTCGAGAAGATGCTGCGCTGGGAGCTGGTGGCGAGCGGTGCCCTGGCAGGGCTCTGCGCCGCCATGGTGGTGGAGCTCTGCTCCTTCGGTCTGCAGTGGTGGTGGGAGGGAGCGCAGTGGCAGTTCCACTGGGCCATCTGGGCTGCACTCCCCCTGCTTGGGGCCGTGCTGGTGACCCTGGCTGGACAGGGCATGCGCCGCCAACTGCTGGCGGGTACCCTGAGCGACCGGCTCAGGGGACTGGGGCAGGGGCTGCTCTGATGGCTCGACACATCCCGACCTCGGTCGGGATGTGTCATTGGGTCAACGGGGTGAGTGCAGCAGATTGTCCAGAGCGCCGGGCAGGGCCGAGAAGCTGAAGTGAAAACCGGCCTGCTGCAAACGGGCGGGCAGCACGTGCTGTCCGGTGAGCAGCAGATCCGCCGCCTCTCCCATCAGGAGTCGCAGGAGGGGTGCCGGTACGAAGAAGAGGTGCGGTCGATGGAGCGTGGCGGCCAGGGTCTCGCTGAACCGGCGATTGCTGACCGGTTGCGGGGCCGTGCCGTTGAAGATGCCGTCACACTCGCCGTGCTCGATGAGAAACAGCATGGCCCGCACCAGATCCTGCACGTGGATCCAGCTCATCATCTGGGTGCCGCTGCCCATGGGGCCGCCGAGGCCGAGGCGGTAAGGGGGCAGCATCCTGGGCAAGGCGCCCCCCTCCATGCCGAGTACCAGGC
Source organism: Aeromonas sp. s6 (assembly GCF_040907815.1). NCBI lineage: Bacteria > Pseudomonadati > Pseudomonadota > Gammaproteobacteria > Aeromonadales > Aeromonadaceae > Aeromonas > Aeromonas sp. s6. Next base: position 17,151 of record NZ_JBFOCN010000044.1, on the reverse strand, counting down.
CGATGCGCAGGATGCAGACCCGGGTCTGGGCCGAGCGGGCCTGCTGGGCAAGCTGCTCCCACTGCTGACAGAGACGGTGGGTGAATTCGTCGTGAGGGCTCTGGCATGTTTCATCCAGAGGAGCGTCATCCTGGCGGCCATACCAGCCGATGGCGGAGGCATTGAGCAGCAATCTGGGGGGCGTGCTGGATAGTTTGACGAGATCCACCAGCTGTTCGGTCAGCAGCCAGCGGCTGTTGCAGAGCAACTGCTTGCGGGACTCGCTCCAGCGTCCGGCGGCGATGGGTTCGCCGGCCAGGTTGATGACGATGTCCACGTCATTGAGGTGATCCAGCCTGTCCAGGCTGTCCAGCAGGGTGACATCGTGGCCGAGCAGCTCGTAGGCCCGGCTGCCCTGGCGGGTCAGCACGACTACTTCGTGCGCCACCTTGAGGTGTGCCACCAGACGGCGGCCGATAAACCCCGTGCCCCCCGTGATCAGTATCTTCATGTCCTGCCTCCCTGACGCTCTAGGGTCTACTCTAGAGCCTGGGTGCCCGATGGACAATCTCCTGTTTTTATGAGCATTATGATTTTTGTCTCCCAAGACGCCGCCCCCTTTATCCACGGGGTTGCCGGGCGTTGCGACCACGGGGGGCGCCGTGGCGCGGCGGTATCAGGGGCTCATTCCGGCTTGCCAAACGGGCGCCAGCGGGTAAACTCGAGCGCTTTTTCGCCATGTTCATGAGGGCCGTTATGCCATTTCGACGTTTGAAGGTGCGTCAATTCTATGTCCGGCTGCTCTGTGCCTTGCTGGCCGGTCTGTTGCCCATGCTCCTTGGGCTCGTCATCGTCATCTGGCAGACCGCCACCGGCGTGAAACAGGATGCGGTGGCGCGCCTGGAACATGCCAGGGTCATGTTCGACCGCACTCTGGACAATGCCCAGTTGGCGGCGTCGGCCCTCACCGGCAGCCTGGACAGGCCCTGTCTCGAGGTGGTGCAGGGGCTCAGGGATCAGGTGGCCACGGTGCCGGATGTGCGCAGCGTCAACCTGGCCAGGGGGGATCGGATCTACTGCTCTTCCCTCTATGGCCCGGTCGATGGCGGCATCAAACTGGATGACTATGTCGGGGGCAGGCTCGACCTGATGAAGGGCAACCCGGTCACCCCGAATCGCCCCCTCATCGCCTACCGGGAAGAGGTGGGCGAGTTCAGCGTGCTGGTGGGGGTCGACGGCTACTACCTGCTCAACATCCTGGACATGCTGAGCCGCAACTCCCCACTGGGGCTGGTGGTCGGCAACGAGATGCTGCTGCGAAACAGCGAGCTCACCGACAAGCTGATCCCCAAGGACCGCAGTGGCTATCTCGAACAGGTCTCGACCAGGTACCCGTTCAAGGTAGTGACCACGGTGTCGGTGGATGAGTACCGTGCCCACATCTGGGACTACTCCAAGGTGGGCGTCATTATTTATCCTCTGCTGAGCCTGCTGCTCGGGGTGGCGGTCTTCTGGCTGATGGGCCGTTCGACTTCGCCGGCCCAGGAGCTGAAACGGGCACTGTCCCAGCAGGAGTTCATCCCCTATCTGCAACCCGTGGTGAACGGGGAGGACGGCCAATGGAGCGGTTGCGAGGTGCTGATGCGCTGGCAACACCCCCGTCAGGGGATGATCTCGCCGGATCGCTTCATTCCCCTGGCAGAGGACAGTGGTCTCATCGTGCCCATGACCCGGCTGCTGATGGCGCAGGTGCGCGAACAGTTTGCGGGCAAGGCGCACCATCTGCCGCGAGGGTTCCACTTCGGCTTCAACATCAGCGCCAGCCACTGCAAGGATCTGAGCCTGGTGGAAGATTGCCGGGATTTCATCAACGCCTTCAAGGGGAATCCCATCAAGCTGGTGCTGGAGCTGACCGAGCGCGAGCTCATCGTGGCGGACGAGACGACGGACCGGCTCTTTGCCGAGCTGCATGCCCTCGGGGTCTTCATCGCCATCGACGATTTCGGCACCGGCCACTCCAGCCTGACCTACCTGCAGACCTTCCAGGTCGACTTCCTCAAGATCGATCAGAGCTTCGTCGGCATGATTGGGTCGGACGCGCTCTCCAGCCACATCGTGGAGAACGTCATCGATCTGGCGACCCGGCTCGGTCTGCAACTGGTGGCGGAAGGGGTGGAGAATCAGGTGCAGGCCGACTATCTGAAGGCCCGAGAGGTGACCTTCCTGCAGGGCTATCTGTTTGGCAGGCCCATGCCCATGAAGGAGTTTGTCAGCCAGCTGGCCGGGCAGGGGCGCTGAGGGGCAAGCGCGAGGCAAAAAAAACCAGCGACCGGGTCGCTGGTTTTTTTATGGCCGGATGGCTCAGAGCATGCGGGCCAGGGCGCGGCACAGACGCTGAACCCCCTCTTCCGTGGTCGCCTCATCCACACAGGAGAAGCTCAGGCGCAGGGTGTTCTGGATCTCGGGGCGCACATAGAAGGGGGCGCCGGGCACGAAGGCAACCTTCTCCTTGATGGCCTCGTCGAACAGGGCCATGGCACTGACGCTGGGCGGCAGGGTCAGCCAGAGGAACATGCCCCCTTCGGGACGGGTGTAGCTGACGCCGGGCGGACAGTGGCGGGCGAGGGCGGCTTCCATGGCGGCACGCTGGCGACCATAGACCTCCTTGATCTTCTCCAGGTGAGCGTCGAGGGAGTTGTCGGTCAGGAAGCGGTGCAGCACCTGCTGGCTGAAGGCGTTGCTGTGCAGGTCGGTGGCCTGCTTGGCGATGGTGACCTTTTTGCGCAGCCAGTCCGGCACCACCATCCACCCCAGGCGGAAGGCGGGCACCACCGTCTTGGAGAAGGACCCGAGCAGCACGGTGTTGTGGGGGGCCAGCTTGGCGATGGGGGGCAGGTGCTCCCCTTCGAAGCGCAGCTCGCCATAGGGGTCGTCTTCCACCATCAGCAGATCGTGGCGCACCAGGCGCTCCGCCAGGGCTTCCCGGTTGGCGCGGCTGTAGGAAACACCGCTCGGGTTCTGGAAGTTGGGCACGCCGTAGAGCAGCCTGGCGCTGGAGCCCTGCTCCAGCAGCGCATCCAGCGCGGCCAGATCCAGCCCCTCTTCCGCCAGGGTGATGGGCTTGAAGTTCGGTTGATAGACGGAGAACGCCTGGATGGCGCCAAGGTAGCCCGGCTCTTCGATGATGAGATCCTGCCCCTCGTTCACCAGCACCTTGCCCAGCAGATCCAGCGCCTGCTGGGAGCCGCTGGTGATGAGGATGTTGTCAGGATTGACGGTCATGCCGTGGCGGCTCAGGTAGCGATCGGCGATGAACTGGCGCAGCGGGGCAAAGCCCTCGGTGGTGGCGTATTGCAGCGCGGCGGCTCCCTGCTCGCACAGCACGTCCTGGCACGCTTGCTCGATGGCCTTGACCGGGAACAGATGAGGGTTGGGCAGGCCGCCGGCGAAGGAGATGATCTCCGGATTGGCGGCAACTTTGAGGATTTCACGGATAAAGGAAGGCTCGACCTTCTCGAAGCGCTGGGCAAAAAACGGCTGCATAGGGTTCTCTCTGACTAGGTGGCGGTCGCTCCATTCAACCGCCAGGTTATCCGTTTGTATCAGATTTCAGAAATGAGGCAATGGCTGTCACAAAAATCCATAAAAAAGGGCAGGTTTGGCACCTGCCCGAATTTTATCGTCCCGACCCCGGTCAGGGGCGCAAAAACCCCTGTCAGGGGGACATCGGGCGGGATGGGGCTCAGAGCCCCGGTGCCTTGAGGAAGCGGATCATCAGGTCGGTGTTGGCCCCGAGCTGCTGCTCGATCCGGCCCGGGAAGAGCTCGGCCATCTTGTCGAGGCGATCATGCTCCGTGTGCCAGATCTTGCCCCACTGGGTCTCGCTGTCCCGGTCGCAGGCGCTCTTGGTGGCGTCGTCGTAGCAGTCCCACAGCGCCGGATTGGTGCTCTGGGAGTAGCCGTCATAGCCATCTTCCCCGTTGATGGTGAAGTTGGTGGCCTCCACGTAGGCGATGGGCACCCCCAGGCAGGCAAAGGGGGCATGATCGGACCAGCTGCCGGTCTCCCCTTCCGGGTAGCCGCTGTAGCTGGGGTGAATGGCGAACGGGGTGGCGGTCTGCTGGGAGATGGCCAGCAGGCGATCGCGCACCTTGGGATCGAAGCTGTAGCGGCTCGGGTCGGCGCAGTTGTACTCGGCCACGTCGGAGTGGGCCGAGTGGACATAGACGATGTCACCCCCGGCGATGGTGTCGTAGTTCACCATGGCCAGCAGCTTGGCGACGGCATTGGTGTCGAGACTGGCGGCATAGGCTTTGGAGCCGTTGAGGCCGTTTTCCTCGGCGCCGAAGAAGGCGAAGCGCACCGTGTAGGGCAGGGTCTCTCCCTTGAGTGCCTCGGCAACCGCCAGCAGGGCGGCGACGCCGGCCCCGTTGTCGGTGGCGCCTTCGGATCCTTTCTTCTCGCCGGTGCTGTCATAGTGGGCACCGATGAGGATCACCTTGTCGCTCTGACCCTTGAGCTCGGCGACGATGTTCTGGGAGGTTCGGTCTGTGCCGCCCCGGGTGTAGGTGAACGGCTGGTTCTGCACCTCGTAACCCCAGCCGGCCAGGTGATCCTGGATCCAGGCGGCGGCGCGGGTTTCGGCCTCGGTGCCAGTGGGGCGAGCGCCTATCCCTTCTGCGCCAGAGCTCAGTTGCACCAGAAATTCATGGGCCTGAGCGGCGGGGGCAGGGGGTTGGGAGTCGTTGTCAGAGGGGTTGCAACCGGCCAGCAGGGCAGGCAGGACGAGGGCCAACAGGGTTTTCTTCATACTGCAATCCTTTGTTGTATATGGTTTTATTTTTCCGCATCAGGATGAACCCGACGTCCGACAGATTCTGTGAAGGGGGTGGCATTTGTCAACCTTGCTGGTGGAAGTGGGCAGTCCCGGGGGATTTGTTGTGGGAAACACTTGCGCCTTGTGCCTATCTTGGGATAATTCGCTCCCCTGTTTTTGCGAACTGATGCAATAACGAGCGATCCATTTATGTCGGCTCTGTTCCAGAGCGATGCAATAACGAGCAATTTACTATGTCTGTGACCCAAGATGTGTTTAACGAAGACGGCAAGTTCATGCGCAAGATCCGCAGCTTCGTCCGTCGCGAAGGCCGCCTGACCAAAGGGCAGGAGAAGGCCCTGGAAGAGCTCTGGCCGGTCATGGGCATCGATTTCGCACCAGAGCCGCTCGACATGGTGGCCCTGTTTGGCCGCGAGGCACCCGTGGTGCTGGAGATCGGGTTCGGCATGGGCGCCTCCCTGGTGGAGATGGCCAAGAACGCCCCCGAGAAGAACTTTATCGGCATCGAGGTGCACTCTCCGGGTGTGGGCGCCTGCCTTGGCACCGCCCAGGAGGCGGGCGTCACCAACCTGCGCGTCATCTGCCACGATGCGGTGGAAGTGCTGGAGCACATGATCCCGAACGGTTCTCTCTCCTGCCTGCAGCTCTTCTTCCCTGACCCCTGGCACAAGAGCCGCCACCACAAGCGCCGCATCGTGCAGCCTGCCTTTGCCCAGGATATCCGCCAGAAGCTTGCCATCGGTGGCGTCTTCCACATGGCCACCGACTGGGAGAACTACGCCGAGCACATGCTGGAGGTGATGAGTGCCGCCGAGGGGTACGAGAACACCTCCGCCACCGGCAACTGGGTGCCCCGTCCCGACTGGCGCCCCCTGACCAAATTCGAGCAGCGTGGCCATCGTCTGGGCCACGGTGTCTGGGATCTGATTTTCAAACGAGTCAACTGAGTCAACGTATCAACTAAGGAGCTATCATGGCCAACCGTAGCCGCCGTCTGCGTAAGAAACTGCGCGTCGATGAATTCCAGGAAATGGGGTTCGACATCAGTTTCAACTTCCCGGTCGGCACCGCCGAAGAGACCATTGATGCCGTGGTCGATGCGCTGATCGACGAGGTGATCGAACCTCGCAAGCTGGCCTTCGCCGGCTCGGGTCACCTGGCCTGGGAAGGGATGGTCTGCACCCAGCAGCTCGGCAAGTGCACCGACGAAGACCGTTCCGCCGTTCAGACCTGGCTGCAAGGCAAAGGGCTGGAGGCCGTGGTGGTCACCGAGCTGTTCGATCTCTGGTACGGCGAGCCGGCCTGATATCTGACTGCCTCCCGGGCAGATAGAAAATCCCGCCGCCGGCGGGATTTTTGTCGGTGGGCTGGCCCCGCCTCGTTTCACGTCATGGAATAGCCAATGGTGTTGTCATCCGAATTACTGGCCGGCATCCTGGAAGAGGTGCGTCCGCTGCTCGGGCAGGGGAAGGTGGCCGATTACATTCCCGCCCTGGCCCAGGTGCCTGCCGACCGGCTGGGGATCGCGGTCTGTACCGTTGAAGGGGAATTGTTCACCGCAGGTGACGCTTTCGAGCCTTTCTCCATCCAGAGTATCTCCAAGGCCCTGAGCCTCACGCTGGCCTTGACCCTCTATCAGGAGGAGGAGATCTGGGCCAGGGTGGGCAAGGAGCCCTCCGGCCAGCCGTTCAACTCCCTCGTCCAGCTGGAGTTCGAGCAGGGTATTCCCCGCAACCCCTTCATCAACGCCGGTGCCCTGGTGGTGAGCGATCTGCTGGAAACCCGGCTCACCGCTCCTCGCCAACGCACTCTGGAGCTGGTGCGCCGCCTGTGCGGCAACCCGGCCATCATGGCGGATCAGGTGGTGGCGCGCTCCGAGTACCAGCACTCCGCCCGCAATGCCGCCATCGCCTATCTGATGAAGGCCTATGGCAACTTCGAGAACGAGGTGGACAAGGTATTGCAGAGCTACTTCAATGCCTGCGCCATCCGCATGAGCTGCGTCGATCTGGCACGAGCCTTCGTCTATCTGGCCAACCGGGGTGTCCCTCTTGGCGAGAGCACGCCCCTGCTGCCGGCCCGGACCACCAAGCAGGTCAATGCCCTGCTCGCGACCTGCGGCCTCTATGACGAGGCGGGCGACTTCGCCTACCGGGTCGGCATGCCGGGGAAATCCGGGGTGGGGGGCGGCATCATGGCGCTGATCCCGGGAGAGCTTTCCATCTGCGTCTGGTCACCCGAGCTCAACAAGGCGGGCAACTCCCTGGCCGGGACGGCGGCGCTGGAGCTGCTGGCCGAGCGCCTGGGCCGCTCCATTTTTTAACTCTCTTCACTATGCATCGAGACGACATCATGAAACGAATGACTGGACTGTGGCGAAGCTGCCTGACCGCCTTGCTGCTCTGGTGTGCCTGGCCCGCGCTGGCCGCCGAGCTGCCCCCGCTCTCCCTGGCGGATGCCAAGGGCAAGGAGGCGGTGATCCTGGATACCCGCCCGAGCTATTTCTACCAGGGCTGGCCCATGGATGGGGAGAAGCAGGGGGGCCATGTGGCCGGTGCCGAGCTGCTCTCCGCAGAGTGGAAATACAGTGACGAGGAGTGGCCTGTGGCGCTTGCGAGCAAGGGGCTGAAGGCCGACAAACCCGTCGCCCTTTATGGCACCCCTCGCGAGGTGGCCGAGGTGGCCCGTCTGCTGCGCCAGCAGGGCATCAAGCAGCTGTTCGAGCTGCAGGGATGGAAAGAGGCGCCCCGGGAGCACCTGGCACGCTGGCAGCAGCTGGTCCATCCGCTCTGGTTGGCGGACTTGCAGGCAGGCAAACCGGTCATCGCCGCCCCCAAGGGGGAGTGGAAGGTGTTCGAGGTGGACTGGGGATCCCCCAAGGCCTATCTGCTGAGCCACATTCCGGGAGCCGGCTACATCGACACCAACCGGCTGGAAGGGGAGCCGCTGTGGAACAAGGTCTCTGACGAGGCGCTCAAGGCGCTGCTGCTGGAGAACGGCATCCGTCATGACACCACCGTCATCCTCTATGGCCGCAACACCATGGCGGCGGCCCGTGCGGCCCATCTGATGATGTATGCGGGGGTCGAGGATGTGCGGCTGCTGGATGGCGGGCTGGAGGCCTGGTTCGTGCAGCATCTGCGCACCGAGACCGGGCTGGCCAACAAGTTCACCCCGGCCAAGGAGTTTGGCGTGGCCATCCCGGCCCATCCCGAGTACTACACCACCCTTGACCAGGCCAAGGCCCTGCTCAAGCAGCCGGACGGCGCCCTGGTCAGCGTGCGCACCTGGGACGAGTTCGTGGGCAATACCTCGGGCTACAGCTACATCAAGCCCAAGGGGGACATTCCCGGGGCCAGATGGGGTCATGGCGGGGTGGATGCCAACAGCATGAGCGACTTCCACAACCCGGACGGCACCATGAAGCCCGCCCGCGAGATCCTCGCCATGTGGGATGAGTGGAATATCGAGCCGACCCAGCAGGCCGCTTTCTACTGCGGCACCGGCTGGCGCGCCTCCGAGGCGTTCTTCTACGCCTGGTTGATGGACTGGAAGCGGATCAGCGTCTACGATGGCGGCTGGTTCGAGTGGAGCATGGATCCGGCCAACCCCACCGTCACCGGCGAGCGCAAGCCGGGCAAGTAACTAATAATCCAGAGCAGGCCGGACAGATGTCCGGTCTTTCTTTTCTTGATAGATCATTTTCAATGGCTATAGCAGGTGGATTCTTTCTGTGAATCCTGTTGCTGCAATCAAGGTAAACGGGCCATCTGGTTGAGCTAGGCTTCATCTATCACCGCCAGGGTGAGCGTGAAGAAGGGGAGAGTGATGAAAGCTGTGATGATGCTGATTTGTCTGTTGGGATTGGCGGGGTGCAGCTCCCAATACATCATGAGCACCAAGGATGGCAAGATGATTGCCACCGACAGCAAACCCAGGTTGGACGAGACCACAGGCATGTATCGCTATTACGATGAAGAGGGGAGGGAAGTGCATATCAACAAGGACGACATCACCCAGATCATGGAGCGTTGAGGCTCTCCTCAAGCAACAAGGGCTGCCCGGGGGCAGCCCTTGTTATTTTTGGTGCTCATGCCGTCTGGGGCACCTGACGGTTGACCTGGCCGGCAAACAGCTGGTGGAAGCGGGAGTGGGAGTTGGCCAGCAGGCTCACCGGCGACCCCTGCTCCACCACGGTGCCGGCCTCCATCACCACCACCTTGTCCACCGACAAGAGCGGCTCCAGGTGGTGGGCGATCACCAGATAGCTGGCCTCCGGCCGGTAGCGGTAGAGCAGCTCCGCCATCTTGCGCATGCCGCCGTGATCGAGGTCCGAGGTGGCCTCGTCCAGCACGATGAGCGGTCGGCGCGACAGCAGGATGCGGGCGATCACCAGCAACTGGGTCTCGCCAGCGGAGAGTTGCAGCCTGTCGAGATCCTCGTCCAGCCGCCCGGCGCAGCGCTCGGCCAGTCCCACCCGGGCAAGCGCCTGCTCAAGCATGGCGTCCTCATGCTCGGTCAGGGGCGCCAGATTGGCCCGCAAGGAGCCAAAGAAGGTGAGCGGGATCTGGGAGACGGTGTCGTAGAGATCGCGCACCGCCTCCGGTGCAAGTCGTGACAGTGGCTGATTGCCGTAAAAGATCTCCCCCTGGGAGGCGGGATACATGGCCTGCAATACCCCCAGCAGGGAGCTTTTGCCTGCCCCGGTACGCCCGCACACACCCACCTTTTCACCGGGGGCCAGTTCGAAGTTGACCTTGTGCAGCGCCCACTGGCTGGTCTGGGGGTAGCGCAGCCCCAGGTTGTCGAAGCGCACCGCAGGGTGAGGGGTGGCGAGGGCCTCCCCCTCCTGGCGCTCGCTCTCTATTTCGCTGTATTCGCGCACCCGCTCTACCGCGTTCATCACCTGTTCCACTTCGGCAAAGGTACGGATGAGGGAGTTGAGCATGGCGGAAGCGGTAAAGGCATAGGTGATGGCAACCGCCCCCAGCAGCGGGCTGTTGCCAAAGGCCACCATCAGCGCCACGGCCCCCACCAGGGCGGCGGAGAGCAGGGTCTGGTGCATGCCGAGCCAGCGGTTGATGGAGGTGGTGGTGTACCAGCTGCGCAGGTTGTTGTCATAGTGGTGCAGCACCTGGTCCAGCGCGAAACGCTCGGCCCCGGCCAGGCGCAGGGCGGGGGCGCCGCGGATGGTCTCGCTGATGCTGATGTAGAGCGGGGAGCGCAGCACCGAGGACTGGCGCCGCAGCTTGAGTTGCACCGCCCGGTAGCGGCGCTGCAACACATAGAGCGCCCATCCCACCAGGGGGGCGATGAGCAGCAGCAGGGGAATATTGATGCCGATCACCACCACCTGCAAGGCCACGGACACCAGCATGCCGAACAGTCCCACCAGCATGGAGAGCAGCATCTCTTGCGCCTCCCCCAGATCCCGGTCGAAGCGGTTGAGGATGCGCCCCTGGGGCACCTTGTCGAAGAAGGCCATGGGGGCGCGGCTGATGCGCCCCAGCATGCCGTCAAACAGGGTCCAGGCCAGCTTGAGGCCAAGGGTGTAGTTGATGACCCGTACCGCCATGATGCAGGCGAGGGAGCCCGCCCCCAGCAGCACATAGATGCCGAGCAGGGTCGTGACGTCGCTCACCTCGGCCTTGCCGCCGAGCCAGAGATCCGAGGCGATGCGCAGCCCTTCCTGGCCCAGGGTGAGCAGCAGGACGAGCAGGATGGCACCGGGGGCGGCGAGGCGCTGCCACATGAAGCCAAACAGCCCCCAGTCCACCTTGCCCTCCACCACTTTCTCCTCGCTGAACTGCTCCGCCTCCTGAGGGGGCACCGGCGGGGCGGGCTGGGGATGCTGGACAAGATCCGCCAACTGGTGGGCATCGAGCTCCACCAGGCGCCCCTGCTCGATGCGGATCACCCGATCGCACCTGGCCAGCACATCCGGATCGTGGCTCACCAGGAGCCGGGTCGGCCCCGGCTTGAAGACGAGCCCCTGCTCCAGTACCTGGGCCGCGACCATGGGGTCGAGCGCAGACAAGGGGTTGTCCAGCAGGAGGATATCGGCCCGGGCGTAGAGGGCGCGAGCCAGGGCGACCCGCTGCTGCTGGCCGCCGGAGAGGCGGGTGCCGAGCTCCCCCACCAGGGTTTGATCCCCGTGGCTGAGCAGCGCGAGATCGGCCGTGAGGGCGCAGGCGCCGAGCACCCAACGATAGCGCTCGGCGTGCCAGGGCTGGCCGAACAGGATGTTGTTGCGGATGGTGTCGTTCATCAGCCAGGGCTTGTGGCCCAGATGGGCAACCCGGCCGTGGCGACGGATGCTGCCGGCAAACTCGCTGTCAAAGCCGGCAACCAGATGCAGCAGGCAGCTCTTGCCCGCCCCGGTGGCCCCGGTGATCCCCACGAGCTCCCCCGGTGCGATGGCGAGGTTGGCTCCCTCGAGCACCGGTTTTTGCTGGTGCAGGGCGGTGACGTTGTCGAGCCGCAGGCTGCCCACCGGCAAGCTGGGATCGGTGAGATCCCGATGCTGTTCCGGGCTGTTCAGGAACTCGCACAGCCGGTTGAAGCCGGTGTTGAAGTTGATCAGGGTGCGGATGAGGTAGGGCAGTCGCATCATGGGAATGCGCAGCACGGTAAACAGGGCGATGGTGGTGAACACCTGGGGCAGGGTGAGGGTGTTGCCCGACGCCAGGTAGGTGGTGAAGGTGGCCAGGGTCACTAGCAGGGGAGTGCTCAGCATCAGCCCTTCGTTGATAGCATCGAGCCTGAGCACCCTGCCCAGCACTCCCAACTCCTGCTGGCGCTTGGTGTTGGCCGCCCGGGTGAAGAAGGGGCCAAGCCCGTTCTGGCGCACCAGCCGCAGCTTCTTGATGTATTCCGCCAGGATGCCGTTGCGCTCGTCCTGTTGACGCTTGAGCTGCTGCTCCTGCTGGTTCATGCGCCGTACCACCCGGGTGGAGATGAGCAGCAGCAGGGCCAGCACCGCGAAGCCCACCAGACCGGCACTGCCCACCTGCCACACCAGCAGGGCGATGGTGCCGATGAGTTGCAGCGCCATGGTGACCGGCATGGCGGGGTCAGCCAGGATCCAGGTGATGTCCCACACGTCCCGGTTGATGAGGTTCTGAACCCGGCCGCCGGCCCTGTCGTCGAAGCTCTTGCCACCCTGCTTCATCACCTTGGCGAGCAGGGATTCGGCCAGCAGACGGCGGATGGGCACGTGCATCTTGAGGGCCAGTTGCAGGGAGTGCTCCGCCAGCATGCCGGCGGCGAGCACGGAGGCGAACAGGGCCAGGGCCAGCAGCAGCTTGTGGCCGGTGGTGGCATCGGTGCCGAGCTGGGTCATGCTGTGGTTGAGCAGCCAGGGGCTGGTCAGGGTGGCGAGCATGCCGAGCAGTTGCAGCAGGGTGAGCAGGCCAATTCGTCCCTTGTAATGACGCCAGATAAAGGCGGTCAGGGGCCAGGGGCGCACCGGCTGGCGGGCGGTGAGCGCGAGGAAGGCGTCGGCGCGGCCGTCGCGCCTGTCTTCCGGCAGCAGGGGATAAAGATCGTCGAGACTGACCTGGGGCTGGGTCAGCCCCTTGCGCAGCAGCGGGCCGGTCCAGCGATAGAAGAGGCGACTCAGCCAGCCGGTCGAGATTTCCGGATGATCCAATGGGTGTCCTTGTTGTTTTGTGTTGCTTCCATGGGCGGGGCGGCTCATGGGCCGCCCTCGAACTTGTTGTCTTGCTGCGGGCGTGCGCCCGGCGGGATCAGCGATCCCGGTTCATGCGGATGAGCCGATCCAGGATCCGCTCGCCATCGACCCGCAGGCCGTTGTGTTCGTACTCGTTGGTGATCCAGGCGCGGCTGTTGCCAAGCCCCTTCAGGGTGTCGCGGCTGTAGTCAAACTCCACGTACATGTCCTCGGCATAGACGGCGCAGGCCACCGGCACAGTGTTGCGGGCCAGCTGCGCCGGATCGTAGAGGGGGCCCCAGTCCGCTTTCTGGGCCAGCAGGTGGGCGGCCTCCTTCAGGGGAATGAGCTCGCGGAACTGCTCGAACATCCAGGGGAAGATCATCTCGCCGGTGAAGGCGAAATCTTTGCCGGGCGCCCAGGCCAGGGCAGGAAACTCCCTTCTCACCCGCTCGGCCGCCCAGTTGCTAGCACTCCCTTCGCAATAGATGAGCTCGTGCAGGATGGCGAACACCGGGTTGGTGTTGAACGGCTGCATGGCCTGCACCTGATAGAGGAAGGCGGGGTTGAGGCGTTCGCCGATGAAGGCGTCTTCCAGCAGGTAGTAAAGTGCCTCGAAGGCGCCGCTGGCCCCAAGATCCAGCCCCTGCTGCTGCAACTGCTCCACCGTCAGGCGCTGGCCGTTGGGCAGGCGCACGTCGTGGTGGTGCAGGTGGTTGGCCAGCCGGTTGACCAGGGCCTGGGCATGGGGGAAGCGGGTGAAGAAGGCGCGGTTCTTGTCCGCCACCCGCTGGTAGGTGGCGCGGTAGACCTCATCCGCACTGCGCCCGATGGGTGCCACCCCGCCGGTGAGGTAGACCTCGTGCAGACACCGCGGGAACAACGAGAGGTAGGTGAGGCTGCAAAAGCCGCCGAAACTCTGGCCGAGCAGGCTCCAGGGGCGCCCCGGGCTCAGCACCTCGCGAATGCATTCAGCGTCGCGCACTATGTTGTCGGCGCGAAAATGGCCGAGGTAATCCGCCTGCTCATATGGGGTCATCCCCGCCAGGGCGTCAGCACTGATGGGGGTGGAGTGGCCGGTGCCGCGCTGATCGAGCAGCAGCACCCGAAACTCCTGCAGGGCCCGCTTGATCCAGCCGCCATCGGCGGTCGGGCGAGGAGCGCCAAAGCCCGGGCCCCCCTGCAAATAGAGCAGCCAGGGCAGGTCATCATCCAGCTTGTCCTTGCGGCAGAGGGTGCGGCCAAACAGGGTGAGGGTCGCCTCCTCGTCGGGATGCTGGTGGTCGAGGGGCACGGTAAAAAAGTGTGGCTCGCAATGGATGCCATCCAGCACATAGTGCAAGGGGCTGCTCATCTGGGGTCTCCCTGAGGGTAGGAAAATCGTCGGCCTCATCATAGCCCTGGCGCAGGGGCGGGTCACGCCGGTTTTCCAGATTGTTAACAGAGATGGAGTCTGAGGTCGGTGCCCTACAAGGTGTGGTTTCGCCGCAGTTGACGGCGGGCTGCAACTGGACAAAGATGAGCCGCCTGCCGGGACGGGCAGGGATAGGTCAGCACCCCGGGTGCAGGAAACTGGATGGAGTTGGCTCGATGAAGCCGAGATGGATACGTGTTCGCAAGAGACGCACACAGAGGGATCCGGAGGGGGTGCTGCAGGTGGGTTTGCTGGTGTTCAGCGCCACCTGTGGTGCCACTCTGTTGCTGGCGGCCTGCAACGGCGGTTAGCTGAGTGAAACAGACCCGCTTGTCATGAGCGGGTTTTTTCATGCCGGAGCAGAAGGTCGGGACCTGCCTGTAGCCCTTTGCTGACGCGGGTTTGCGGTATGCAGAGTACGGCTGCTATGGTCAATTTACGACCGGATCCACACAGGGAGGCGATCATGAACAGTCGTGAAAAAGTCCTGGCTCATTTGGCCACAGATCACCGGGTTGCAGGATTGACCGCCGGCGAGGCACTGGCTGGCATGAGCCACTCGATGAGTTCGCTCCTGCTGCAACAGGATCAGCACTTCTTCCGCCGCCATGCGGACGACCCCTGCCACGAAGTCGCCCGGGCCTGCTCGGCCGGACACGTATGGCATGGGGACGAAAACCACTACTAGCCCCGGCATGTGAGTAAATGACAGATGCAAAAAGGCCCGCTCATCTGAGCGGGCCTTTCGAATTTGGCTCCTCCTACTGGACTTGAACCAGTGACATACGGATTAACAGTCCGCCGTTCTACCGACTGAACTAAGGAGGAATAGTTGGTGCCCAGAGACGGAATCGAACCGCCGACACGGGGATTTTCAATCCCCTGCTCTACCGACTGAGCTATCTGGGCAACGGCGCGCATTAAACCCTTTCTGGACTGGGGTGTCAACCTTGCTGCCCCAGTTTCTGGCATGTTTTTGCATAGGGTGAACCAAGTGGCGAGATAGTGAGCAAGGAACCCCTGAGTCCACACCGGGATCCGGTTGTCGGTATGTTCTTCTATCGAGGTTTTTTCCCTTTATGGAATTACCTTTTCGCTCTCTCACCCACCCCGAGCCCCCAACAAATGAGCCCATTTTTTGGCAAAAAACTGATGAACTAATGTGCATGTTTTTTGTGCGCTGAAAAGTTACCAGAAATTGACCAGACAGGGTTTGCTGTGTCGCTGCCTCTGTACCTCCGGTCGTCAGCTCCTCAGCGTCCCTGTGAAGAAGAGAAATGATGGTGTTTCGGCGGGGGAACTCAAATTTATTGTGATGGGCATCACAAAAATGGATCTTGGTTACACCCCCAAAAGGGACTCAATCGAATGGATTTTTCGGATTGGCAAATTACGATCACCCCAACAAATCAGGGGTGTTTGTCACGAGATTCAGAAAGTCGGTCTCCAGAGCGGGATCTGATATTTGCCTCTGAATCGTCCTCTCTAGGCGGCATCCAGAGTCTTCAAACATAAAAAAGGCATTAAATATCAATGCGGTGACTGCTTTTTGTACAGTTGTTCTTTGGCTATGAAAATGCAAAATGCCCATAACCGTCAATCCCGGCGGTTATGGTTAGAGAGGTAGTTGTGAGCAGCGAAGTGTCAACGCCAACTGCTAAAAGCAGGCTGGGGTCGTGTGGAGAACACGTCTCCAAACAAAAAGAGGTGAAAGACGAGTACGTCCCTTGGCTCGCATGGGTCACATATACATCTGGTGCCAGGGTCGGCTACTTCAATGTGCACAGAAACAATCAGCGTTATCGGTTTAAGATCGCGAGCACCAGTGAGGCTAGCCTCAAAGTGACACGCGATAAAGCACGTAAACTGATGGCGGAGCTCATCACAGATCCTGATGGATTCAAGCAAGCCTATCGCGCTAGTTTATCGGTAGAGCGCTTCATTTATGATGATTACCTACCCGCAGTGCAGGAAACTCATCGTTCTATCAGGACTATAAAGTCCCGTATAAAGCCAATCGTAGCAGCTTTAGGGCACAAGCCATTGAACCGTGTCATTCGTGATGACATCGAGCGCTTTCAAGTGGAGCAAGCTAAAACCAAATCTGTTGCTACGGTGAATCGCTACCTAGCACAGATCAAGGCTATTGCGACCTTCGCGGTGGAGCGCGGCATACTCAAATCGTCTCCCGCAGCAGGTATTCCCGCCAAATACGAGCCTGTCCTGCCTCCCAAAGGCTTACCCGATGAGGCAGTCAATAAGCTGGTCGCTCGCTTGATGGAAGACATTGACGAGGAAAAGGCTCGTCTGTTGCTGTTCCTGTTCGCAACGGGCTCCCGGATGGGAGAAGCCAGAGCTCTAAAGCTGCAAGATTGCGATCTCAATCGACAAATAGCGTACCTACCTACCAGTAAGTCTGGTCGGGAAAGGCTAATACCGCTTAATCAATTCGCTCTGGAGTTAATTCGACTTCAACTTCAGCGCCATGGCACGACAGGTCTGCTGTTTCGAGGCCAGGACGGTGTCTCTCCCATTTCAGAACCACGTCGGTATTGGTACCGAGTCTGCAATGATTGTGGGCTATCAGAGGTACGCATCCACGATGCCCGTCATACCGTCGCTACTTCACTGCTGAACAAGGGCTGTTCGCTCGATGTATTGCAGAAAGTCCTAGGCCACAGCTCTCCTCGGATGACTGAAAGGTACGCACGTTATCATGATAAGACGCTGGTCAAGGCCGTAAACGAATTACACACCTTATGGGACCTCCCCAATCTCACCTGCTAACCAACTTTAGGAGATGGGGGAGAGAGACTCCCCCATTAATGATTATGCATCGTTCCAAAAAAAAAGATAATAACGGTAAACTGAATCGTTTCATTACTGATAGGACGCATCAAAGAAGGGGCTCACTAGGTTCCCTCCATATTGCTAATCAGGTTGTGCCGCCGACAGACTCGGTACCTGACTCGGATCAGGAGGCACCCGCGCCAGAATCGGTTCCTGTCTCTGCTATGGAAGGTGCGAATAAGCGGGGAAATTCTTCTCGGCTGACTCAGTCATTTCATTTCTTCATGTTTGAGCCGATTTTTTCTCCCGTAAATGCCTTGAATCAGCCTATTTAGACCGTTTCTTCGCCATTTAAGGCGTTATCCCCAGTTTTTAGTGAGATCTCTCCCACTGACGTATCATTTGGTCCGCCCGAAACAGGTTGGCCAGCGTGAATAACATCGCCAGTTGGTTATCGTT
>NZ_JBFOCN010000043.1:0-45504 GCF_040907815.1 Aeromonas sp. s6 | reverse complement strand
ACTCAGAAGTGAAACGCTGTAGCGCCGATGGTAGTGTGGCATTCGCCATGCGAGAGTAGGACACTGCCAGGCACCCAATTAAACGGTGATGTGAAGAATCACATGACCGGCTGCGAGGATGACACCTCATTAAGAAGCGGCAAATAATTTAGCGAAAGCTAACCGAATGCGGAGCGGTAGTTCAGTCGGTTAGAATACCGGCCTGTCACGCCGGGGGTCGCGGGTTCGAGTCCCGTCCGCTCCGCCACTAAATTGAAAGGCCTTCCCTGACGGGAAGGCCTTTTTGCTTTCTGGCGTCTGGATAAGAGCTCAGGGAGCAAGAGGCAGCCACCAGGGCTGTGACTTGCCACTGGCAACTTTGTCCCGCTCTGTTGTCCCTTGTGCTTGAGCCGGATTTTGTCCGTCTCTGCGTCCGTTATGCCACTAACAAGAAGCCCAGTCGAAAGACTGGGCTTTTTTTCGTCTCCACGGTCTCCTCTTCGATCTTCGCAGCAGAAGCATTGCCTTCTTGAGCCGTGAGCTTGCTAGTAATAGACGCAGAGCCAGACGGTTGTCTCGGTCGGATGGGTCCACTCCACCCTGTGCTGAAGGTGCGCCGGGATGTTGATGTAATCCCCCGGCCCCAGATGGACGCGTTCCTGTACCCCGGTATCCGGTGTGATGAAGACCAGGATGGCCTCTCCCTGCACCAGCAATACCCATTCGTGTTCATCCTGATCGAACCACTCTCCGGTAGGGGTCTGCTGCCCCTGGGAGAGAATGCGCTCGATACGAACATTGTTGGTACTGACCAGATCCGCGAACACTTCACTGGGCAGGGGGGAGGGGATCTGGCCAAGCAGGTTGCCTGTGTGCATGGGCTTCTCTCCGGTAGATGGGAACGTGGCTAGCTAAGAGTGTAGAAGCTTGGGATGGGCCGCTCTCATGGAAAATGAGGCCTCCAACGAGCCCTTTTATGAAAAACTTCGGGGAAATGGGGGCTTATCCGCTGCAATCTCGTCAAATTCTTGCTATTTTGCGCGCCAGCAAGCAAACGATTTCCTTCACACTTTCAGGATGAACTATGGCAACGCAACAAACGACGGCCCGCGCCGGCAATGGCGGGTTTCTGGATTCCTATTTCTCCATCAGCCAGCGTGGCAGCACGGTGCGACAGGAGCTGCTGGCCGGGTTGACCACCTTCCTGGCGATGGTCTACAGCATCATCGTCGTGCCGAACATGCTGGGCGCAGCCGGTTTTGAGCAGGGCCCGGTGTTTGTGGCGACCTGTCTGATCGCCGCCTTCGGCTCCCTGCTGATGGGGCTCTGGGCCAAGCTGCCGATGGCCATCGGTTGTGCCATCTCTCTCACCGCCTTTACCGCCTTCAGCCTGGTGCTGGGTCAGGGGCTGAGCATTCCGGTTGCCCTTGGCGCCATCTTCCTGATGGGGGTGCTGTTCACCCTGATCAGTGTCACCGGCGTGCGCCAGTGGATCCTGGACAACCTCCCCTCCGGCATCGCCCACGGTACCGGCATCGGTATCGGCCTGTTCCTGCTGCTGATCGCCACCAACGGGGTCGGCATGGTGATCAAGAATGAAGGGGCTGGCCTGCCGGTGCAGCTCGGCGAGATCACCGCCTTCCCGGTCATCATGACGGTGCTGGGTCTGGCTGCCATCTTCGGCCTGGAGCGCCGCAAGGTGCCGGGCGGCATCCTGATGGTGATCATCGCCATCTCCATCCTCGGCCTTATCTTCGATCCGAAAGTGACCTGGCAGGGCTTCTTCGCCATGCCGAGCCTGAGTGGCGAGAATGGCTCCCTGGTGGGCAGCATGGATCTGCTGGGCGCCCTCAATCCGGTGGTGATTCCGACCGTGTTGGCCCTGGTGATGACCGCCGTGTTTGACGCCACCGGCACCATCCGTGCCGTGGCCGGTCAGGCTGGCCTCATCAACGAGCGTGGTCACATCATCAGCGGTGGCAAGGCCCTGACTGCGGACTCCGTCAGCAGCATGGTGGCGGGCGTGGTAGGTGGTGCTCCGGCAGCCGTCTACATCGAATCCGCCGCAGGGACAGCTGCCGGCGGCAAGACAGGTCTGACCGCCACTCTGGTCGGCGTGCTCTTCCTGCTGATGATCTTCCTCTCCCCGCTGAGCTATCTGGTACCGGCCTACGCCACCGCACC
The DNA here is from genome assembly GCF_040907815.1 of Aeromonas sp. s6. NCBI lineage: Bacteria > Pseudomonadati > Pseudomonadota > Gammaproteobacteria > Aeromonadales > Aeromonadaceae > Aeromonas > Aeromonas sp. s6. The sequence goes on along the minus strand of NZ_JBFOCN010000043.1, from coordinate 43,341 downwards.
GGCCCTGATGTATGTGGGCCTGCTGATGCTGGGCAACGTCACCAAGCTGGACTTCAACGACTCGGTCGATGCCCTCTCCGGCATGCTGTGTGCCGTCTTCATCGTGCTCACCTGCAACATCGTCACCGGCATCATGCTGGGCTTCGTGGCCCTGGTGGTCGGTCGCCTGTTTGCCGCCGAGTGGAAGAAGCTCAACATCGGCACCGTCATCATCGCCGTGGCCCTGGTGATCTTCTACGCCGGTGGCTGGGCCATCTAATCCTCACGCTATCGAGAAGGGCCCTGCGGGGCCCTTTTTCATGGCTGTGAGGCGGCTAACACTTTCCCGGATCTTCCCCATTCGCTCGTTTCAGATTGAAACGTCAGGCTTTGTTTGCTGTTTCAGATCCGAACCGAAACCCCTGTCATTTTTATCCCCCTATGGCTCGCTAGACTGGCTGCATCAACCATCTGTCCACCCGTGTGGTGGCAAGCCAAGGAGTGAGCCATGAAGAAGCTGATCAACGCTGTCGATGCCGTGGTCCGTGAACAACTGATGGGGATGGCCGCTGCCCACCCCGAGCTCAAGGTGAGAATCGAACCCCACTACATCACCCGCGCCGACGCCCCCGTGACGGGCAAGGTGGCGCTGGTCTCCGGTGGCGGCAGCGGCCACGAGCCCATGCACGGTGGCCTGGTGGGCAAAGGAATGCTGGATGGTGCCTGCCCCGGCGAGATCTTCACGTCCCCGACCCCGGATCAGATGTACGAGTGCGGTCAGGCCGTCGACGGCGGCGCCGGTGTGCTGTTTCTGGTGAAGAACTACACCGGCGACGTGCTCAACTTCGAGACCGCGGTCGAGCTGCTGCACGGTGACGGGGTCAAGGTGGGCTTCGCCCTCATCGATGACGACGTGGCGGTGAAGGACAGCCTCTACACCGCAGGCCGCCGCGGGGTTGCCACGACAGTGCTGTGCGAGAAGCTGGTCGGTGCCGCCGCCGAGGCGGGCTACGATCTGGCGCGCTGCGAGGCGTTGGCCCGTCGCATCAACAACCAGAGCCGCACCATAGGCGTGGCCATGCACGCCTGCACCGTGCCTGCTGCCGGCAAGCCCTCCTTCACCCTGGCTGACAACGAGGTGGAGTTCGGCGTTGGCATCCACGGCGAGCCGGGCATCGAGCGCCGTCCCTTCACCGACCTCAACGCCCTGGTGGACGACATGTTCAAGGAGCTGACCGACAACAGCCCCTATGGTCGCACCCTGCGCCACTGGGACAGAGCCACCGGCAGCTGGCAGGAGGAGCACACCTTTATCGAGCCGCTCAATGGGGGTGACAGGGTCATCGCGCTGGTCAACAGCCTCGGCGGCACCCCCATCTCCGAGCTCTACGGCGTCTATGGTCGCCTCGCCACCCTGTGCGAAGAGGCGGGCATTCATCTGGTGCGCAACCTCATCGGCCCCTACTGTACCTCCCTCGACATGACCGGCATCTCCATCACCCTGCTCAAGGTGGATGACGAGCTGATGACCCTGTGGGATGCCCCCGTTCACACCCCCGCCCTGCGGCGCGGCTGCTGAGGAATATTCATGTTAAGCAAGCATCAGATCGTCAACTGGCTGCTCGACTGCGAGCACATCTTCACCGAGCAGCGTGACTACCTCACGGCGCTGGATACCGACATCGGCGACGGCGACCACGGCCTCAACATGCAGCGCGGCTTTGCCAAGGTGGCGGAGAAGCTGCCCGCAGTGGCGGACAAGGACATCGGCCAGGTGCTCAAAACCACCGGCATGACGTTGCTCTCCTCGGTCGGCGGCGCCAGCGGACCCCTCTACGGCACCTTCTTTATCCGGGCGGCGGCCAGCAGCGATGCCTGCCAGAGCCTGACCCTCGGCCAACTCGGCAAGATGCTGAGCGACGGGGTGGAGGGGATCGTCTCCCGCGGCCGCGCCGAACCGGGTGACAAGACCATGTGCGATGCCTGGTGGCCCGCTCTGGCCGCCCTGCAGCAGTCGGAACAACAGGGCCTGCCGCTCCCCGAGGCGCTGGACAAGGCGGTGGCAGCCGCCGCAGCCGGCACCGAGGCCACCATCCAGATGCAGGCCCGCAAGGGGCGCGCCAGCTATCTTGGTGAGCGCAGCATCGGCCATCAGGATGCGGGGGCCACCTCGACCCTGCTGCTGCTGACCGCCCTGCGTGACAGAGCGAGGTTGTGACATGATCGGCATCGTAGTGGTCTCTCACAGCGCCCAGCTGGCGGCCGGTTTGAAAGCCCTGGCCGATCAGCTGGGCAGCCCGGCGAAGCTGTTGCTGGCGGCCGGGGTCGATGACCCCGCCCATCCCATCGGCACCGACGCCATCGCCGTGATGAGTGCGATCGAAGAGGCGGACGACGGCAGCGGGGTGCTGGTGCTGATGGACTTGGGCAGCGCCCTCCTGAGCGCCGAGACCGCCCTCGAGCTGCTGCCCTCCGAGTTGAGCGCCCGGGTGCGGCTCAGCCCCGCCCCGCTGGTCGAGGGCACTCTGGCCGCCGTGGTGGCCGCTGGCGCAGGCCTGACGCTGGACGAGGTGGCTGCCGAGGCGCTTGGCGCGCTGGGTCCGAAACAGGGAATGCTGCCTGCCAGTGCGGCGCAGGCCACCACGGAGGCTGCCCCCGTTGCCGACGACGGCTGGCTGCGCTGCGAGGTGGTGGTGGAGAATCCCCACGGCCTGCATGTGCGCCCCGCCGCCCGGCTGGTCGCGGCACTCAAGCCCTTTGCCGCAGAACTCAAGCTGCAAAAGGGGGACAAAGAGGCGAATCCCCGCAGCCTGAGCCGGCTCGCCATGCTCGATGTGCGCCAGGGGGACAGGCTCATCCTGCTGGCGCGAGGGGAGGATGCCGAGGCGGCGCTGAGCTGCTTCCAGCAACTGGCGCGGGATCGCTTCGGCGACTGAAACCTTCCCCCATCCGGGCCCCGTCACGACGGGGCCCGCTTTTTTTGAGGGGCGTTCTGGTCAGTGGTGGTAGTCGGCGGGATCGATGTCGAGCAGTTTGAGCCGCCGCCAGAGGGTGGTGCGGCTGATCCCGAGCTGGCGCGCCATCTGGCTGACCTGGCCCTTGCTGGCACGGGCGGCCCGCAGGATTGCCTGATGCTCCAGCTCCGCCAGGGTGAGCAGCGGCTGTCCCACCACCTCGTCCGCCAGCAGGCAATGGCCCTGGCGGATGGCGGCCGGGAGCGCCCGGGGCGGGATCTGTGCCTCACTGCAATGAAGCTGGGCGTACTCGATGGCGCTGCGCAGCTCCCCCAGGTTGCCGGGCCAGGGGTAGGCCAGCAGGCAGTCGAGGGCGTCAGGGGTGAACTGGCGCCCCGGCTCGCCCCCCTGCACCGTCAGGTGCTGGCGGATGAGGCCGGGCAGATCGGCGCTGCGTTCCCGCAGGCTCGGCAGCCAGAGTTCGCACCCTTGCAGCGCATAGAGCAGCTGGCGACCGAATTCCCCCTCCTGCACCCGCTGCTCCAGCGGGGCGCTGCTGGTCGCGATGATCCTCACCCTGAGGGGCAGGATGCGGGCGGAGTCGAAGCGCTGGATGCGCCCCGTCTTGAGCAGTTGCAACAGGGCGGCCTGCATGGGGGCGGGCAGGCACTCCACCTGCTCCAGCACTAGCGTGCCACCGTGAGCCAGCTCGAACTTGCCGGCCCGCTCCTGCCCCGCCTCGTCGGACCCCATGAGTTCCAGCGCCATCCGCTCCCTCGGCCATGCCTGGCAGTTGAAGATGACCAGGGGGCCGGCGGCTCGCTCGCTGCCAAAGTGGATGGCCTCCGCCAGCTGGGCCTTGCCCACCTCCTCCTCCCCTCGCAGCAGGACGGGGCCCTGTCCCCTGGCCGCCTGGCGGGCGTGGCGCAGCAGTTTGCGCATGGCGCTCGACTCCCCCACCAGGGCGGAGAGCTCGGGCACCGTCTGGCGCAATTGATGAATGGCGCGCAATCGATCGGTGGGATGGAGCAGGACGATGAAGCTGACCCCGTCCGGCCCCGGCAGGGGCTTGAGGCTCACCAGGGCGTCGATGAAGGCCTCGCCCCGGGTCTCCCGCCGCTCCAGCGTCACCTCCACATGGCTCAGGGGGGTCATCTCCGCGATGGCCAGACGCAGGCGCTGGGGCAACAGCAGATGGTGATCGAGGGGCTGGCCCAGGCAGACAGCCGGGTCGAGTTGCAGCCGACTGGCCGCCAGGGCGTTGAGGTAGCGCAGCCGCCCCTGGGGATCCCAGGCCAGCACGCCGTCTTCCATGCCATCCAGCAGGGCATAGAGCTCGCTCAAGTGGTGCTGGGACTCCTGCATCAAGCGCTCCATCTGCAGCAGATTGGCCAGCTCACGGCCGGCGCTGACGGTGAGCGCGAGATCCCCCGGCGCGGCCTCTTCCACCCGGCAGATCAGGGCCACGATCGCCACCTGGCGACCGGTGCTGTTGTAGACGGGGCTGGCACAGCAGTGCCAGGGGTGCAGACGCTGGTTGAAGTGCTGGGGGCCGCTGACGCAGAGCGGCACCCCCTCCAGGGCCGCCAGGTTGACGGCATTGGTGCCGATGCGTCCCTCGCTGAAAAACGCGCCTGGGCCAAAACCGAGTGCCGCCAGCGCCTGCAGGGTATCGGGGTGGCCGGTCCGGGCCAGCAGGCAACCGCTCTCGTCGGTGAGCAGCAGGGCGCAGGGGCGCCCCTCCATGAACTCGTAGAGATCCTCCAGCGCCATCTCGCCGGTAGTGAGCAGGTCCCGTTTGCGCTGGCGCAGGCTCTCCAGGGTCTGCCCTCTGGCGCAGTGGGGAGGATGCCAGAGGGACGCGCTGGTCTGGTGGGCACAGCGCAGCCAGGAGGCCTGCAGGTGCTCGGGCCAGGACGAGAGGGGCTGGGGAACGGATGGCATGGTCACGGCGATATCCGGCAAAAGGGAAGGGATCATTTAATCACCCTTGCCGCCCCGATTCAGTGACCGCTCTCAGAGTGTCGCGTCCTGGTCCCGGGTGACGGCCTCTGCGGCAAACTGCTGCTGGAGCCAGTGGCTCACCGCCCGGCACTGGGGGCTGCCTTCGCTCTCCTGATGGATCAGCATGTTCCAGTTCGGCCCGGCCACCCGGTGGGACGAGAGGGGTAGCAGCAACCCCTGTCGGCGTGCGTCGCGAGAGAGCAGCTCGCTCGCCAGCGCCACCCCGAGCCCGGCGCTGGCCGCATCCTGCAACAAGCCGGGATCGGAGAAGTTGAGCCCCTGGGTCTGCAGGTGCAGATCGTCGCCGCCCTTGAGGGTCCAGTGGTGCCAGTCCATCTCCCGCTCCCCGTGCAGGGTGGTGCGCTCCTGCGCGGGCTGTGCCAGCACGGCCGGGCTCGCCACCGGCAGCAGCCGATCCGCCAGCAGCGGCTGATGGCGGCATTCCGCCTGGGGAGCCAGCCCCCAGCGCAGCGAAATGTCGATGGTCTGCTCGGCCATGTTCGGCGTGTCGTCGCTGGTGAACAGCCAGAGATCGATGCCCGGATGCTGGCGGTTAAGGTCGGCCAGCCGGGGCAGCAGCCAGAGGCGGGCGATGGCGGTGCTGGTGTTGAGCACCAGCTGGTTCGGCTTGCGGTACTGCTCGAGGCGCTGTATTCCCACCGCCAGTTGCAGCAGCACCTGCTGGGTCGTCTCCAGCAGATCCTGGCCCGCGTCGGTCAGGGCGACGGAACGTCCCTGGCGGTGAAACAGAGGCTGGCCAAGCAGCTCCTCCAGCGAGCGGATCTGCTGACTGATGGCAGACTGGGTGAGGTGCAGCTCCTGGGCCGCCTGATGAAAGCTGCCGAGCCTGGCCGCCGCCTCGAAGCCGCGCAGCACGTTGAGAGGGGGCCAGTGTTTGAACATCATTGATTAGCTCCACTTATCACTTTTATCGAAAATCGATCGTTTGTTACCCATCAACGGGGAGAATAGTCTATTCCCATCGTCAATAACCTTAATAGTACCTAATCAGAGAGGCTGAGATGCGCGAGCAGGGAATGAGGGCTGTGGGCTGGTTCATGCCAGCGGAGTGGTGCCGGCACGCGGCGACCTGGATGGTCTGGCCGCACAACAAGGCGCTGTGGGAAAACGGCTGGGGCGTAACCCTGCCCCAGGTGCAGCAGGACTTCGCCCGGGTGGTCAATGCCATCGCCCGCTTCGAACCGGTGAACCTGGTGGTGGATCCCGTCGCACAGGCGGAGGCTCGCGCCCTGTGCGGCGACGGGGTGCGCTTCATTCCCCTGCCGGTGGATGACAGCTGGTGCCGTGACTCCGGCCCCACCTTCATCTGCCATCCCGAGCTTGGCACCGCCGGGATCAGCTGGCGTTTCAACGCCTGGGGCGGCAAGTCGGCCCACGGTCTGGATGAGGGGCTGGCGCGGCGCGTTCTCAACAGCCTGGAGCTGGAGTGCATCGGCAGCTTCCTCGCCAACGAAGGGGGCGCCATCCATGTGGATGGGGAGGGCACCCTGATCACCACGGAGTCGGTGCTGCTGAACAGCAACCGCAACCCCGGTATGACCAAAGTGGAGATCGAACGGATCTTCAGCCGCCTGCTCGGCATCGAGAAGACTATCTGGCTGCCGGGGGATCCGGACCACGTCACCGGCGACATGACGGACGGTCATGTGGACGGGGTCTGCGCCTTCAGCCGCCCCGGCCACCTGCTGGTGGATGCCACCCTGGACGGGCACTCCACCTATGGCCGCGTGGTGCGGGAGAACCGCCGAGCCCTGGCCCTGGCCACCGATGCGAGAGGTCGCTCCTTCGAGTGCCTCGAGCTGTTCGAGGCGAGCGAGGCGGTGGACGCCGAGGCGGAGGTGTTCTGCGCCTCCTACACCAACTTCTACATCGCCAACGGCGCCATCATCATGCCCGCCTACGGCGTAGGCGCGGACGAGGCGGCGGGGGAGGTGCTGAGGCGCGCCTTCCCGAACAGGCAGCTGGTGCCGGTGCGCATCAACCAGTTGGCCCACGGCGGGGGCGGCATTCACTGCATCACCCAGCAGCAGCCGGCCTGGCCGGTGCAGGGGTAAGCGTTTGGAGCGGCCTCGTCAGGCGTCTGCGAGGCCTCATGACGGGATCAGGGAGGAGAGATTCATGAACAAGGTCGTCGCAACCATGCAGTTTGCCTGTCAGTGGGAACGCGTGTCAGGGAGGGTATCCGGATGAGCAAGATCGTTGTCGCCACCACACAATTCGCTTGCAGCTGGGAGCTGGAGCGCAATCTGGACACAGCGGAGAGCCTGGTACGGGACGCCGCCGCCAGGGGGGCCAACCTGGTGCTGTTGCAGGAGCTCTTCGCCACCCCCTATTTCTGCATCGAGCAATACCACGGTCATCTGGCGCTGGCGGAGTCGTTCGAGCAGAGCCGGGTGCTGCGCCGCTTCTCGGCCCTGGCGCGGGAGCTGGGGGTGGTGCTGCCCATCAGCTGGTTCGAGCGCGCGGGCAACGCCTGCTTCAACTCCCTGGCGGTGGCGGATGCGGATGGTCGCCTGCTCGGGGTCTATCGCAAGACCCATATCCCGAACGCCATCGGCTATCAGGAGAAGGAGTATTTCAGCCCGGGGGACACGGGGTTTCGCGTCTGGGACACGGCCGCCGGCCGAATCGGGGTCGGCATCTGCTGGGATCAGTGGTTCCCGGAGGCGGCCCGCGCCATGGCGCTGCAGGGGGCCGAGCTGCTGCTCTATCCCACCGCCATCGGCTTGGAGCCGGGGGCAGAGGGGCTCGATTCGCGGGATCACTGGCAGCTGACCCAGCGCGGCCATGCCGCCGCCAACATCATGCCGGTGATCGCCGCCAACCGCATCGGACGCGAGGTGGCGACCCGGGATCCCGCGTTGCAGATGCGCTTCTATGGCTCCTCCTTCATCACGGATCACAAGGGGGCTCTGCTGGCCGAGGCGGACAGGGATACCCCGGGCGTGCTGGTGCGGGAGCTGGATCTCGCCGCCATGGCCGAGGAGCGGCTGACCTGGGGCATCTATCGAGATCGCCGCCCCGAGATGTATGGCGCCTTGCTGAGCCTGGATGGGCAGGGCCAGCGGGGAGGGCGTCCATCATGAGCGCCTTGACCAAGATAGCCACAGCACTGGCCCTGCTGCTGAGTCTGGGGGCCCAGGCCGCAGAAGGGGCGGGGGAGGCGACAGAGGAGAAGGTGCTGCGCCTCTACAACTGGTCCGATTATTTCGCCCCCGATACCCTGAGCGAATTCACCCGGGAGACCGGGATCCGGGTCATCTACGACGTGATGGACAGCAGCGAGACCCTGGAGGCCAAGCTGATGGCGGGTCGCAGCGGGTATGACCTCATCTTCCCGGGGGACACGGTAGCGGAGCGGCTGATGCGGGCGGGCAGCCTGCAGCCCCTCGACAAGGGCAAGCTGCAACACCTGGGGGACATAGACCCCGGCCTGGCGCGGTTGCAGCAGGCCTATCCCCATGCGAAGGAGGCCGTGGTGCCCTACACCTGGGGCACCATAGGGCTCACCTACAACGCGGACGCCATCCGGCAGAGGATGCCGGATGCCCCGGTCAGCAGCCTGGACATGCTGTTCAAGCCCGAGCTGGCGGCGAAATTTGCAGATTGCGGCATCTCGGTCATCGACTCCCCGGACGAGGTGCTGGCGGTGGTGCTGCACTATCTTGGGCGGGATCCCCGCAGCGGCAAGGCGGACGATCTGGAGGCGGCCCTGGCCCTGCTCAAGGGGATCAAGCCCTATATCCGCAAGTTCCAGTCCCAGCCGGTGACTCAGCTGGTGAACGGGGATCTCTGCCTCTCCCTGGGCTACAGCGGCGACATGACCCAGGCCAGGCGCGCCGCCGCCGAGGCGGGCAAGCGGGTCGACTTCGAATACCGATTGCCGAAGGAGGGGAGCACCATCTGGATGGACACCATGGCGATCCCGGCGGATGCCCCCCATCCTGACTATGCCTATGCCTTTATCAACTTCGTGATGCGCCCGGCCAACATGGCGGCCATCACCAACAGCACCGGTTATCCGACTGCCAGTGCCAAGGCCAGACCCATGGTGGATGCCACCATGACGGCCAACCCGGATATCTACCTGGATGAGGCCAGCTACCAGCGGCTCATTCCGGGTCAGGATATAGCACAATCCCAGATGCGTGCCCGCATGCGAGCCTGGACTCGCTTCAAGAGCAGCCTCTGAACCCAGGAGTAGAACGATGTTTTCCCGACGCCACGTATTGAAACAACTGGTCGCCCTCGGCGCCATTGCCGGGTTTGGCAGCCTGCCCGGTGCCCGCGCGGCCTTCGCCGCCGGCGAACCCGGCGCCGCTGCTCGCTACCACATGCCGGAGGAGTCCTCCCCCCAGGCCCTGGTGTGGGTGGCCTTCGGGGCCACCAGCGAGATCTGGGGTCGCCACTACAAGGAGGTGCAGGCCACCATAGGGCGGCTGGTGCAGGCCATGGTGCCCTACACCCGGGTCAACGTGCTCTGCCACGAGGATGACGAGGCGCTGGCGCGCCAGTTATGCGGCGAGCGCAACACCCACTTCGTCCACGCCGAGATGGATGACATCTGGCTGCGGGATACCGGCGGCGTCTTCGTGCAGGACGAGCAGGGAGGGCTCGGGCTGGTGGACTTCAACTTCAACGGCTGGGGTGACAAGCAGGAGCACAGCCATGACGCCAGGGTCGCCGCCCTGGTGGGCCGGCAGACCGATGCCTATTACCTGCAGAGCGAGCTCATCGGTGAGGGGGGCGGCATCGAGGTGGATGGCAACGGCACCGCCATCATGACCGAGAGCAGCTGGATCAACAGCAACCGCAACCCCGGCCTCACCAAGGCGCAGGTGGAGGCGGAGCTCAAGGCCAACCTGGGGCTGCGCAAGATCATCTGGCTGCCGGGGATCAAGGGCAAGGACATCACGGATGCCCACGTGGACTTCTACGCCCGCTTCGTGCGCCCCGGGGTGGTGGTGATCAATATGGACAACGATCCCGACTCCTACGACTACAAGGTGACCCGCCAGCACCTCGCCATCCTGCAGCAGGCCACCGACGCCGACGGCAACAAGCTGGAGCTGCATCAGCTGCCGCCGCCCCTGGGCGGGCGGGACAACAAGTTCAGCCGCAGCCCGGACTTTGCCGCCGGTTACATCAACTACCTGCCCATCAACGGCGCCGTCATCGCTCCCCAGTTCGGGGATGCCAGGGCCGACCGCCATTGCCGGGATCTGCTGGCCAGCCTCTATCCGGGGCGCAAGATAGTGCAGATAGACATAGACCCGGTGGCGGCCGGGGGCGGCGGCATTCACTGCATCACCCTCCATCAACCTGCCTGATCTTACGCGCAGGCCGCCTCTGGCGGTGTGACGCAGAACAAGGGGCGCCTCGGCGCCCCTTGTTCTTGCTGCCGTTCCATGGTGCCTCGCTCAGATCCCCGTCATGCCGATCTCGTCGAGCTGGACGTGAGCGGGTTGGCGCAGGGTGTAGAGCACGGCCTCGGCCAGATCCTCCACCTGCAGCCAGCCGGGCTTGCGATCGCCCGGACAGGCCGGGGGCGGCACCTGTACCAGGCCTGGGCAGAGGGTGTGGACCCGGACGCCCTGATGCTGCACCTCTTCCCGCAGTGCCCTGGCGAACCCCAGGACCGCAAACTTGGCGGCGCAGTAGACGCCGGCCCTGGCATAGCCATGCTTGGCGGCCTGGGAGGCGATGTTGATGATGGTGCCGTGGCGGCTCGCCAGCATGTCCGGCAGGCAGGCCCGGGTCAGCAGGAAGGTGCCCTTGGCACAGGTATCCATCACCCTGTCCCACTCCGATTCCGGCAGATCCTGCACCAGATAGTCGCTGCCGACCCCGCTGTTGTTGATGAGCAGATCGACGGGGCCGAGCCGCTCCCGGATCCGGGCATGACCGTCCCGCACCTGATCGCCGTCGCACACATCCAGCGCCAGTGCCATGACTCGCACCCCGTATCGTGCCTCCAGTCTGGCCGCTTCCTGCTCCAGCAGCCCCAGGCGGCGGGAAGCCAGGATCAGTTCCACCCCCTGGCTGGCCAGGGCCTCGGCGATGGCCAGTCCGATGCCGCTGGCGCCGCCGCTGATGAGGGCCCGTGTTGCTCTCAGTTCGTTCATCTTGTCTTCTCCTCCAATGGTGCAGGCATTGTGGCGGGCGCCTTCGGCAGGGAACAGGGGAGGGGAAGGAGTGATTCGAACCCTGGTTCGTGTTTTGGCGTTCCGGTTCGAACTTTGGTTCTAAACGCCGCGACCAGCCGTCGGTTCGATTAGCCATAAGGCGTAATCGGACGTTCGCGTAAATCAATTATCCCGCTATAACAGCCATCCATATTTCCCTGCTGACAGATGCCGCTGATTCATGGACACACCGGACAGCGGCATCTCGATCGTCCGATTACACTTCGCTAATCGAACCAACATGGGACGGTAATAAACAAAAGAGCCGCCCTGGGGCGGCTCTTTGCATCGGGGATCAATGAATCGTCACGGCGCCTTGGGCGGCTCCACCAGAGCGCTCGCCGGTTGGTCATCTTCCTTGATCCAGGCATCCAGCAGGGTGTAGCCCACCGCCAGCACCACGGGGCCGATGAAGAGACCGATGATCCCCATGGCCAGCAGGCCGCCGATGACCCCCACCAGAATGAGGATGAGGGGGAGGTCGGCCCCGCGCTTGATGAGGAAGGGGCGCAGGAAGTTGTCCATGGTGCCCGCCAGCAGGGACCAGACCAGCAGGAAGGTGCCCCAGGTGGTGTCCCCGCTCCAGTAGAGGTAGCCGACGCTGGCCAGCAGCACCGGGAAGGGGCCTATCTGGGCGACGATCAGCAGGAACATCAGCACCACCAGCACCATGACATAGGGAATGCCGGCGATGAGCAGGCCCAGGCCCGCCACCGAGGATTGCACCAGGGCGGTCACCACCACCCCCATGGCGACGGCGCGGATGGCCTGGGAGGCGAGCACCACCGCATTGTCACCGCGCTGGCCCGCCAGACGGTGGGCGAAGCGGCGAATGCCTTCTGCCGCCTTCTCTCCCGAGTGGTAGAGCAGGCCGCAGATGGCCACGGTCAGCAGGAAGTGGACGAACAGCAGGCCGAGGTTGCCCGCCTGGGCCGCCAGCCAGCGAGCGGTCTGGCCGAAGTAGGGGGCCAGCTTGGTGAACAGCACCTGGCCACCGCTCGCGAGGATCTGCTGCCAGAACTCATAGAGCTTGTCGCCCACCAGGGGCACTTGCTGCAACCAGAGCAGCTCGGGGGGCGGGGATTGGCTGAGCTCGGTGCCCAGCTCGATGAGCATGGGGGCCTTCTCCGCCACGTTGGCCAGCGTCATGAAGAGGGGAATGACGAAGATGAGCAGCAAGATGCTGGTCATCAGCAACGCCGCCAGGGTGCGCTTGCCCCACAGCAGGCGCTGGGCCATCTGCATCAGGGGCCAGGTGGCGATGGTGATCATGGTCGACCACACCAGGGCGGGCAGGAAGGGGCGCAAGACCATGAAGCACGAGATGATGAGCAGGCTGAGGAACAGCAAGCCCAGGGTGATCTTGGCCAAATCCACTTTTTTCATATTCATGGCATTCCCTTAACGAGGGGTTGAGCGCCCGGTTCGGGCACCGTGACGGATAGCGGACAACGACCACCAGAGCCCGGCGCTGAGCCAGAACCCCAGGCAGCCAAAGAGCCACCCTTGTCCCGCGAGGATCAGCAGAGAGCTGCTGGTGAGCGCGGGCACCAGGAACAGGAGCCCTGCCACGACCAGTCCCCCTGCCAGGGTCAGCAGCGCGGCGGGCAGGGCGGGGGTGGGGCTCCGTTCGAGTGATAGCAGATTACCCGATACCAGCCCCAGGGTGAACATGGCAAGCCCGGCCAGGGCGGTGGACTGGGTGAGCCAGGCCGAGAGGGCGCTGGCGATGAGCAGCCCGGCCCAGGGGAGCGGGCGCGCCGCCAGCTTCGCCAGCGTGGCGCGCAGTGCCAGCAGCAGGGCCCCCAGGGCAAGGCCGGCCACCACATCCGAGAGGAAGTGGACCCCCAGCCAGACCCGGGCCAGCCCGGCCACGCCGGCCAGCAACAGGGCCAGCAGGGCCCCCTGCCATGCCCGCAGCGCCGGCAGCCAGCCAAGCAGCAGGCCCCAGTAGAGCAGGGTCGAGGCGGCGTGGCCGCTCGGCATGCCGAAGCCCTGGGCACTCTGGCGGGCCAGCTCGGGTTGCAGGTGGAAGGGCCTGGGCCAGCCGATGCCCGCCTTGAGCAGGTTCACCACCAGGGTGAGCAGCACCATGGCAAACAGCAGGTGGCGCAGCCTGGACCAGCCGAGCAGGGGCAGCAGCAAGGGCAGCAGCGCCAGCTGGAAGGGGGCCGAGCCCAGCAGATTGCCCGCCCCTGGCCAGAGCGCATCCGGCCCTAGCCATTGTTGCAGGCGCTGGATCAGCGGCAACTCGGCGCGGTGCAGCGCACTGGCCGCGTCGCTGAAATCCGTCACCCACAGCACCTGGCTCTCGGGCACCTCGGCCAGCCTCGGGGCTATCCAGTCGAGCTGCGCCGGGAAGCGACGCTGGTCAGGGGGCAGGTCGGCGGCCGCGATCAGCCTGGCGTTCAGGATCTCGCCACCGAGATCCGGGGCCTGGAGCAGGGAGACAAACCCCGTCCCCCGCTGGACCCGCAGGGGCTCCAGGGTCTGGCAGGCGAACACCCTGGCCCGTTGCCAGCGCCCCAGCTCGCCGGTGACGCGACCCTGCAGGCCGGTCTCCTCGAACAGCTCGCGCAGGGCCGCCTGCTCCGGGGTCTCCCCCCTGTCGATGTAACCGCCGCTCAGGCTGTAGCGCGAGGAGAGCCTGTCCTGCACCAGCAGGATCCCTTGCTGGTGGCGGATCACGCAGGCGGCCGCAGAGGGAGGGGATTCGGCGCGGGAGGTGGGCAGGGCACCGCCCAGCAACAGCAGCAGGCAGAAGACGACTCGAAACATGATGACACCCAGGGGCAAGGAGTGGGGACAAGGGTCACAGAAATCAGACGGCCGGGCAATGGCTTGCAGGGGGCACCGACCCTGTGGGGGACGCAAGGATTGCCGTCTGCGCGGGCAGTCCCTAGTATTGGCGGCTATTGTTCTTCTCATTCACTACATTGTGGGGCTCTTCATGCGACAGTTCGGTTTCTTTCTGGGGATTGCCATCGGCGTCATCCTGATACTGTTTGGCAGCATCGTCATCTTCCAGGCCCTGCCTGCTGCGCTGGACGTGCTGGAGATGCCGAGCCGGATCCCCTTCGTGCGCGAGGTGTACACCTGGCTGATGAGCAGCGCCAACGGGCTCACCGCCCAGCTGGAGCAGAACTTCCTGGAGGCCTTCCAGACGGTGCTCAAGCTGATCCTGCTCATCACCTTCATGTGGGTCTGCGTCAAGCTGGTCAACATGGGGGTGCTGATCATCCGGGCCGGCGTCGACCTTATCCGCACCGCCATCGAGCACAGCGAAGAGAAGGGTGCCAAGCCCACCGAGCAGGACCGCCATTTCTGATCTTCCCCTGCCACGGGTCAGATAAACAACAGGCCATCATGTGATGGCCTGTTTTTATGGTGGCATGACGCTTAAATAAGTCAGTTAAGCAGTTTTTCCAGCTCCGCTTCGGCATCCGCCCTGGCCTGATCGCTCAGGGTGCCGGAGGCCGCTTCCCGCTTCTCGCCCTGTTGCTGCACCGCCTTTTCGGCTTGCTGCTGTGCACTGGTCACGGTACTGATGGTTTCGGCGCTGCTGGCGGCCTGCTTGGCGCTGTCGCTCACTGCCTTGGCGGCTTGCTGCTGTGCACTGGTCGCGGCACTGATGGTCGCTGCGCTGCTGGCGGCTTGTTGCTTCGCCGTGGTTGCGGCACTGCTGGCGGCCTGCTTGGCGGTGTCGCTCACCGCCTTGGTGGCTTGTTGCTGCGCCGTGGTTTCGGCACTGCTGGCGGCCTGTTTGGCGGTGTCGCTCACCGCCTTTTCGGCTTGCTGCTGCGCCGTGGTTGCGGCACTGATGGCGGCGGCACTGCTGGCGGCCTGCTTGGCGCTGTCGCTCACCGCCTTGGCGGTTTGCTGCTGCGCTGTGGTGGCGGCACTGATGGTCGCTGCGCTGCTGGCGGCCTGTTTGGCCGAGTCGCTCGCCGCCTTGGTCGCTTGTTGCTGCGCCGTGGTGGCGGCACTGCCGATCACCTGTCTGGTGGAGTCGGACAGGGCCTTGCTGGCGCTCTGTTGCAGGCCCCCCATCATGGTGCCCAGCAAAGAACTGCCCGCGCCCGTGAGCCCCTGACCGGCACCGGTCAGGGCCGTGGCGGCCGGGGTGGCCTGGGACTGCCAGCCCTGCATGGCGCTGGGCCAGGTCGGGGTGGCGGCCGTCAGGTTTTCCCCGAAGACCTGGGTCGCCCCGTCACCTTTTTGCACCATGACGGCGAGCTGGTTGGTGTCGGCGTTCCAGACCATGCCGGCCTGCTTGGCTACGTCCGGCACGGGGGCGTAGCGGGAGACCACGTAAAAGAGCGGTCCCTCCTGTTGCAGCTCGTCGGCGGTCTTGAGCAGTTGCATGGTGCTCTCGTAGTTGGGCCCCAGCATGGCGGTCATTCTGTCCTTGATCAGCGGCTGCTCGAACAGGTTGGCCTCGTTCGGATCGAAACCGACCAGCGGCTTGAGCAGGGCCCACATCAGCTGGCTGGTGGGGCTCATCATCAGCAGGGGGGCGACACAGGCGGACAACATCAGGCTCAGGCAGGCAGCCTTGAGCAACGGCATGATACGCATTGACAACATATCCAGTTAATTATCTGATTATTAAGGGTTATTCATTACCGCATCCCGGCGATGCCGGTGGGGGCCCACGGCAGAACCCTGACAGGCCTTGGCGGGCGCAGGCAGGCTATCATATTGCTTCCGGAATGCCAGATGAGCCGACATTTATTGGTCAAGTCGAGGGCTCTGCTGGTCGCTTTACACTTTCACTCCCCCGTGACAGGAATTCCCATGATCCGTTGTGCAGGTTGTCTGCTGGCCCTTGGCTGGCTCTTCCCCGCGTTGGCCGCCCCGGCGTCCAACACCCTCAGCCACTCGGTGGGCACCGAGCTGGTGCTGCCCCTTGGTTCGCTGCCCGAGCGGGTGTGCTGGTATCAGGATCAGAAATACTCCCAGGGGGCCCGTATCCAGCAGGGGGAGCTCTGGCTGGAGTACGCGCCGCAACAGGCGATGGAGACCAATGGTCCCCTGATCTGGCGAGAGGTGACGACGCCGTCACAGAGTGGTGAACCGGAGGGCAACCAGCGGACGATCCGGGTGGGCCAGTGAGCCTTTTCTTGATCCAGCTACAGACACGGGCGTGATCTCTATCGCATAATGCGGCTCTTTCTTCTCTTGACTGGGATCTAAGCAATGGCTCGTCGCTCTTCCAATGCACAACGTCGTCGCAGCAGCTGGTGGTACAAACGCTTGTTGGCAAGGGAGCGGGAAGAGCGCGAAGCGCGTTCCGTCCGGGATTGATACCGCATTGAACAACGGAGCCTCGGGCTCCGTTTTTATTGGTGACTAAACGTGCATTACCGCAGGCAGGTTTATTACCACAGGTGGATAATGGTGCCGCTCTGCCAATGCACAACGTCGTTGCCGTCGTGAGCTGGTGGTACAAACCCTTGTTGGCAAGGGTCGGGAAGCGCGCGAGGGCGCAGCGGCCGGGATGGATACGGCATTGAAAAACGGAGCCTCTGGCTCCGTTTTTATGGGTGACTAAACGTGCATTACCACAGACAGGTTTATTACCACAGGTGGATAATGGTGCCGCTCTGCCAGTGCACAACGTCGTTGCCGCCGTAAGCTGGCGGTAAAACCCTTGTTGGCAAGGGAGGGAAGCGCGAGGGCGCTGCGTCCGGGATGGATACGGCATGGAAAAACGGAGCCTCTGGCTCCGTTTTTATTGGTGACTAAACGTGCATTACCGCAGGCAGGTTTATTACCACAGGTGGATAATGGTGCCGCTCTGCCAGTGCACAACGTCGTTGCCGTCGTGAGCTGGCGGTAAAACCCTTGTTGGCAAGGGAGGGAAGCGCGCGAGGGCGCTGCGGCCGGGATGGATACGGCATTGAAATCGGAGCCTCGGGCTGCGTTTTTCATTCATCAAAGACCGTCATGCGAGAACGGGGGCCATCAGGCCCCCGTTTTGCTTTTGCAGAGGTTGGCTGCCTGCGACTCAGCGTTGCAGGGCGGCCAGGGCCAGCTCGACCCGCTTGGCGTACTCGGGGTCGGCCTGCTCGAAGTGCCTGAGCTGGGCCGCGACGATGGCGTCATCCTCCACATTGATGAGGGAGCGGGCCAGGTTGGCGGCGAGGCGGGCACGCTGCCCCTCGTCCATCAGGCGGAAGAGATCCCCCGGCTGGCTGTAGTAGTCGCTGTCGTAGTCGCGAAAATCGTAGTGCAGGGCAGCCCCTTCCAGACTCAGGGCCGGTTCGTGCTGCTCGCTCGGCTGCTGGGTGCCGAAGCGGTTTGGCTGGTAGTTGGGGCTGGCGCCACCGTTGCTGTCCGCCCGCATGGCGCCGTCGCGGTGGGCGCCGTGGTGGAACGGGCAGCGCGGGGCGTTGACCGGCAGCAGGCCGTGGTTGACGCCGAGGCGGTAGCGCTGGGTGTCACCGTAGGAGAAGAGCCTCCCCTGCAACATGCGATCCGGCGAGAAGCCGATGCCGGGCACCACGTTGGCCGGGGTGAAGGCGGCCTGCTCCACGTGGGCGAAGTAGTTGTCCGGGTTCTGGTTGAGCTCCAGCACGCCCACCGGGATGAGCGGGTAGTCCTTGTGGGGCCATACCTTGGTGAGGTCGAACGGGTGGATCGAGTAGGTCTGGGCCTCGGCCTCTGGCATCACCTGCACATAGACCTTCCAGCGCGGGAAGTCCCCCCGCTCGATGGCGTTGAACAGATCCGCCTGGCTGGTCTCTCTGTCCTGACCGACGACGGTGGCCGCCTCTTCATCGGTGTAGAAGCGGTGGCCCTGCTCGGTCTTGAAGTGGAACTTGACCCAGAAGCGCTCGTTGGCCGAGTTGATGAAGCTGAAGGTGTGGCTGCCGTAGCCGTTCATCTCCCGCAGGCTCCTAGGGATGCCGCGATCGCTGAAGAGGATGGTGACCTGGTGCAGGGATTCCGGGTGGCGGGACCAGAAGTCCCAGGCGGCGGTGGCGCTGCGCAGGTTGGTGCGGGGATCCCGCTTCTGGGTGTGGATGAAGTCGGGGAATTTCAGGGGATCGCGAATGAAAAAGACCGGGGTGTTGTTGCCCACCAGATCCCAGTTGCCCTGCTTGGTATAGAACTTGAGGGCGAAGCCGCGCACGTCACGCTCGGCGTCGGCGGCCCCCTTCTCGCCGGCCACGGTGGAGAAGCGCAGGAACACCGGGGTCTGCTTGCCGACAGCGTTGAACAGGTCGGCCTTGCTGAAGGCGCTGATGTCGTGGGTCACGGTGAAGGTGCCGTAGGCGCCCGAGCCCTTGGCGTGCACCACCCGCTCGGGAATGCGCTCGCGGTCGAAGTGGGCGAGTTTCTCCATCAACCAGATGTCTTGCATCAGGACGGGGCCGCGGGGGCCGGCGGTGAGGCTGTTGTTGTTGTCGACAACGGGGGCGCCGTTGGCGCTGCGCAGGGTCTTGTCGGTCATGGCGGGTCTCCTTGTGATGAGTCGCCAGACTAGGGGAAGTGGGGGAGCGGCTCCAATGGAGTGTGCCTAACCCTTTGATTGGTTTCGCTGATGGGGGTGGAAACAGACGCCAGCCTTGCGGCAAGATGGGATTCAGCCAATCAGGAGGTCTCATGTCCATCACCATTCGCCGCGCCGGGCCGGAAGATGCCGCCGCCCTGCGGGATCTTCACGCCATGCCCCATGCCCAGGCGGGCACCCTGCAACTTCCCTTCCCCTCCTTGCAGCAGTGGGAGCAGAAGCTGACCCCGCGGGATGGCATCTACAGCCTGCTGGCGGAGTGGGAGGGGGAGGTGGCGGGTGCGCTGGTTCTGATGGTGGAGCCGGCCCCCCGTCGCCGCCACGTGGCGAGCATCGGCATGGCGGTACACGATGACTGGGCCGGGCGCGGGGTGGGCACTGCCCTGATGCAGGCTGCGCTGGATCTGGCGGACAACTGGCTCGGCTTGACGCGGGTGGAGCTGACGGTCTGGGCCGACAATCAGGCGGCCCTGGCCCTCTATCGCAAGGCGGGCTTTGTGGAGGAGGGCGTAGCCCGGGATTACGGCCTGCGTCATGGGGTGCTGGTGGATGCCCTCTACATGGCCAGGGTGCGCCGATGATCGACTATCGCGAGCGCCTGACGCCGGTGCTGAGGGCACTGGAGCAGGATCCGGATCTCTCCATCGAGGCGCTGGCGAGTCGCGCCTGCCTCTCCCTCTACCACTTCCACCGGGTGTTCACCGCCGTGGTGGGGGAGGCCCCCGGCGAGATGTGCCGCCGCCTGCGGATGCAGCGGGCGGCCTGGCAGCTCTGCTACACCGATGCCAGCGTCACCGCCATCGCCCTGGGGGCGGGGCTTGGCAGCTCCCAGGCTTTCGCCAAGGCGTTTCGCCGTCACTATGGTTGTACCCCGGGGGCGTTTCGCCGCGACAAGGGCAAGAACGGACACCTGGATCGCAAGGAAGGACACGCATGGCAAGGGGCACTCCCTTATGCTGAAGGCCACTCATCAGCAAGGAGCAACACCATGAACACCGTCGAGATGGACGCCCGCACCCTGGCCTATATCCGGGTCACCGGCCCCTATGGCGAAGGGTATGACGCCGTCTGCCATCGCCTTCACCAGTGGGCCGCGCCCCGTGGCCTGGAAGGGGGAGAGTGGATCTTCATCTACCACGACAACCCCGAGGTGACGCCGCCGGCCCAGTGCCGCACCGACATCGGCATCAGCGTGCCGGTGGGCACCCTGGGGGCGGGGGAGGTGGAAATTCAGCTCATCCCCGCCGGGCGCTACGCCCAGTCCCGCTATCTCATCACGGATCGCAGCCAGTACGGGGAGCGCTGGCAGGAGCACATCGGCGATATCGTCGCGGCCGGGCTCGCCTTTGGGGACGGCCCCTGCTTCGAGCTCTATCACAGCGTGAGCAATGACCCCCTGCGGGATGACGTGAGCTTCTGCTCCAGCGTGCGCTAGGCAGGCGGCAATAAAACGAGGCGCCCAAGGGCGCCTCGTTTTATTTGGAGTCAATGACCACCGCAGATATCAGGGCTGGCTGGGCACCTTGTTGCGGCGGGACTTCCACCACCAGCGCAGGCGGATCTGGGAGATGAGCATCCCCGCCAGCATCAGGGCGCAGCCGACCACGGCCCGTTCGTCCAGATGTTCCCCCAGCAGCAGGACACCGCCGATGGCGGCGAACACCGTCTCCAGGCTGAGGATGATGGCGGCGTGGGCCGGATGGGCACCGCGCTGCCCCACCACCTGCAGGGTATAGCCGATGCCGACCGAGACCAGACCGGCATAGAGCAGCGCCTGCCAGCCCGCCACGGCACCACTCGCCGTCGGGGTCTCGATGACGAAGGCCGTGGCCAGGCTGAGCAGGCCGCACACCACGAACTGCACCCCGGCAAGACGAATGGGGGCGACCCGGTTCGAGTAGTGATCCAGCACCAGCAGATGCACGGCCCAGAATAGGGCCCCGATCACTTGCAGCAGATCGCCGTAGCCGATGGTGAACTCCTCGGTGACGCTGAGGTAGTAGAGCCCGGCCATGGCGATGAGGGCGCCTACCCAGGTGTTGGCCCCGGTCTTGTGGCGCAGGGCCAGGCCGATGACGGGGACCAGAATGATGTAGAGGCCGGTGATGAAGCCCGCCTTGGCGGCCGTGGTGTAGAGCAGCCCCACCTGTTGCAGGGAGGCGGCGGAGAAGAGCACGGTGCCGGCGATGAGGCCCCCGGTCAGCAGCAGGCGGTGATCACCGGCAGGCTGGGGCGGCTGGCGTGACTTGAGCCACCACAAGAGCGGCAGCAGGGAGAGGGCGCCCAGCAGGAAGCGCAGGCCGTTGAAGGTGAAGGGCCCCATGTGATCCATCCCCAGACGCTGGGCGACGAAGCCCAGCCCCCAGATGGCGGCGGCCATCAATAACATCATGTTTGAACGCATACGGAATCATCCCTGAGAAAGAGTCTCGGCGGCACTCGGGCCCCGCCATTACGATACCTGCGAGAAGGGGCGTTTGTCGTCAGCCATTTGTTGCCGGGCGAGGGCAGGATCAGCGGCTGGCCAGCTTGGCGAGCAGGGGCAGCAGGGCGAGCAGCAGCAGGTTGCCCCTAAGGATCCAGATCACCCAGAACTGCTGCTGGGTGGAGACAAGGGGAGCCCGTCCCTGGCGCAAGGATCGGCGCCAGTGGTGGAACAGCCGGCTGGGGTAGCCAAAGCTGATGGCCATGGCGAAGAACATCAGCAGCTTGGTGCGGTAACCCGGATTGGCAAGCAGGATGGCCGGTGGCTGGGGATGGGCGACCACCAGCAGCACGCCCGTGATGAAGATGAGCAGCAGGGCCAGGGCGGCCAGGCTGTCAGCCAGCAGCAGCTTGCGCACCTGCTCGATGGACATGCCGCGCCGGAACAGGAAATACTCCGAGGTGATGGCACCGGTCAGGGTGATCACGGCGCAGTAATGGAGGGCAGTCAGCAGTTCCGGTTTCAACATCCAGGCCAGTTCCTTCTCGTTGGCCACATGATGCGC
Organism: Aeromonas sp. s6; assembly: GCF_040907815.1. NCBI lineage: Bacteria > Pseudomonadati > Pseudomonadota > Gammaproteobacteria > Aeromonadales > Aeromonadaceae > Aeromonas > Aeromonas sp. s6. The sequence goes on along the minus strand of NZ_JBFOCN010000043.1, from coordinate 21,689 downwards.
TTCCCTTTGGACGCCATCAGGTGGGGCTGATATTCTGACACTACACGATGTCAGGGGATAGCATGGAGTCAGGGTTGGATAAGCGAGCAGTCTCCAAAAAGACCTGGTCCCTGGTGGCACGGATGCGCCTGGGCCTGCTTCTGCTCTTCATTCCCGTCCTGATGCTGGGCGCCATCTACTACCTGCACATGGAGCGCAGCCTGCAGCGAGAGCTGCAACAGCGCCTGCTCGCCACCAATCACCAGTTGCGCCACGTCTTCATCGAGCCCTACCTGAACGAGATGGAGCGTCAGTTCTCCCTCATCTACGACCAGGTCAAGGTGGAGGACATCAGTGGCCCCCGTCTGCGCAACACCGACTCCTATCTCAGGGAGTGGCGTCTCTACAAGGGGGTGATGGCGGATCTCATCTACATCTATGTGGGCACCGCCGAGCGCCAGATGCTGATCTACCCCGAATGGCAGGCGGATGCGGACTTCGATCCCAGGGTGCGCCCCTGGTATCAGCTGGCCAGCCAGCATGTGGGCAAGATGGTCTGGACCGAACCCTACTACGACTACACCAACGGCACGCTGGTGATCGCCCTGGCGCGGGCCATCACCGACAAGGAGGGCAAGGTGCGGGGGGTCTTCGCGGTAGATGCCATCCTGGCCCCCTTCTCCGCCCAGCTGAACCGGCAGTGGAACAGCGGCTACCAGATGATCGTCAACCAGTCGGGCAAGGTGCTGGCCCACCCCGATCCCTCACAACTGCTCAAGCCCATGATGCACCCGACCTGGCTCTCCCGCTTCAGCGGGGAGGACGGCATCTTCCTGGATCAGGCGTCTCGCCAGTTCGTGGCCTACAGCCGCCTGCCGGACCACAACTGGGTGCTGATCAGCGTGTTGCCCGCCTCCAGCATCCAGGCGGTGGTGGCGAGCGCCTCCCTCAACGTGCTCGGGATCATCGTGCTGGCCAGCGTGCTCTACATGGTGCTGGCACTGATCTGGTCCCGTTATTTCAGGCGGATGCTGGACGAGATCTCCACCGTGATCCGGGCCAGCCGGACCCAGCCTGACGAGGTGCACCAGGGGGGGATGCGCGAGCTCAGGCACGTCTATGCCGAGCTGGCGGAGGTGAGCAAGGATTATCACGAGGTGCGCCAGCAGGCGAACCTCGACAAGCTGACCGGCCTTTACAACCGGCGCTTCTTCGACGAGCGGTTGAATCGGCTGCTGCTCGATCAGGGCAGCTTCTGCCTGGCCATGATCGATCTGGACGGTTTCAAGCGGATCAATGACACCTATGGTCACCAGACCGGGGACGTGGTGCTCAAGCGGGTGGCCAGCTTTGGCGCCAAGCTGCTGGGGGATCATGGTTGGGTATGCCGCTATGGCGGGGAAGAGCTGGTGGTGCTGTTTGCCAATCCCGATATCCACTTCTGCCAGATGCTGCTGGAGCAGTACAGGATTGGGGTGGCCTCCCTGCACTGGCGTGAACCCGGTCTTGGGATCACCTTCAGCGGCGGCCTGGTGGCGAGTGCCCCCGGGCTTGGGGCCAGGAGCCTGCTGACCATGGTCGATGCCGAGGTCTATCGCGCCAAGGGTGACGGCAAGAATCGCATCTACATGGTGGATCCCCTGGCTCCCCGGGACGACTCGCCCTCAGGGGATGGCATGTTGAGCAAAGAAGAGGCCTGAGGGCCTCTTCTTCATTGCGTGGATCAAGGGTGCAACTGCCAGGTCCAGAGGGGCCAGCCCAGCTCCTCGGCGCACTGGCGCAGGGCGGGGGCCGGATTGACCGCATGGGGATGGCTCACCGCCTGCAGCATGGGCAGATCGTTGTGGGAATCGCTGTAGCCGAAGCTCTCCTGCCAGAGGTGTTCCTTTCCGGCAAAGAGCTGGTTGATGCGGGCCACCTTGCCTTCGCGAAAACTCAGGGTGCCGCGGGTCTGGCCGGTCAGCATGCCTGCTTCCTCGTCGAGCAGGATGGCCACGCAGTGATCCATCCCCAGCATCTGCGCCATGGGGGCCACCAGATGCTCGCCGGAGGCGGAGATGAGCACCAGCTCGTCGCCACGCTGGCGGTGCCACTCGATGCGGGCCAGCCCCTCGGGATAGAGGCGCTCCCGCAGCACCTGCTCGGCAAAGCGGGTGCAGAGGGAGTCGAGCCACTGGCGCGTCCTGCCTGCCAGCGGTTGCAGGGTGAAGGCCATGTACTGGTGCATGTCCATCTTGCCCTGATGGTAGAGGGACATCATGGCCTGCTCCTCGGCCACCATGCCCGCCGGGGCCAGCTCCTGGGCGACCATGTACTCCAGCCAGAGGCTGGCGGAATCCCCGGCAATAAGGGTCTCGTCCAGATCAAACAGTGCCAGGGCCATGGCTGCTCCTCGGGTTGGCTGCCAGCATCGGGGTACTGGCTGAAAAATGAATGGGATTCATGGCGTTATGCTACCTCACAGAGTTGATCCCGGGCCACCACCAGGGTCACGGCGCTGCCCACCGGCAGCAGATCGCCGGCACGGCGGTTGAGGCAATCCACCGTCAACAGCCCCGCCTCGCACTCCACCTGATAGCGGATGACGTTGCCGAGCAGCTGCTGCTGGCGAACGATGCCGGGCAGGCTGGGCTCGTGGCTGACCGCCCCTGCGGGCAGCAGGGTGATGGACTCCGGCCGCAGCGCCAGCTTGCCGCGAAAGCGCGGGCCGAACAGGGATTTGGCCTGCTCGCCATCCAGCAGGTTGTAGTTGCCGATAAAGCCCGCCACGAACTCGCTGGCGGGGCGGGTGTAGATCTGCTCCGGTGTGCCGCTCTGGACGATGGAGCCCTTGTTCATCAGGAAGATCCTGTCCGACAGGGTCAGCGCCTCCTCCTGATCGTGGGTCACGAAGATGGTGGTGAGCTCGAGGCGCTGCTGGATCTCGCGGATCTGCTGGCGCAGGCTGCGGCGGATGCGGGCATCCAGCGCCGAGAGCGGCTCATCCAGCAGCAGGATCCGCGGCTGCACCACCAGCGCCCGGGCCAGCGCCACTCGCTGGCGCTGGCCGCCGGAGAGTTCGGCTGGATAGCGGCGCTCGAAGCCGGTCAGCTCCACCAGCTCTAGCGCCTCCTGTACGCTGGCGGCGAGATCCCGCCCCGGCTGGGGCTTCATCTTGAGGCCGAAGGCGACGTTGTCCCACACCGTCATGTTGGGGAAGAGCGCATAGCTCTGGAACACCATGCCGATGCCCCGCTTCTGGGGCTCCTGCCAGGTAATGTCCTCACCGGCTACCCGCACCTGACCGCCATCCACCGGGGTGAGCCCGGCCAGCGCCCGCAGCAGGGTGGATTTGCCGCAGCCGGAGGGGCCGAGCAGGGTCACCAGCTCCCCCTTGCGGATGCCGAATTCAATTCCCTCGAACACCTTGGTGTCGCCGTAGGATTTGTGCAGTTGATTCACTTCTAGATGGAACATGTTGATTCACCGATGAAATCTGTTGGCCGCCCAGGTGAGCAGCAGGGTCAGCAGGAAGTAGCTCATCACCAGTGCGCTGGTGAAGTGGCCCGAGGTGGCACGCATGTTGTAGAGGTAGACCTGCAGGGTCTCGTAACGGGTGCCCACCAGCATGTTGGCAAACACGAACTCCCCGAGCAGGAAGGAGAGGGAGAGAAACAGCGCCGCCAGCAGCCCCTTGCGCAGGCAGGGGATCACCACCAGCAGGAAGGCGCGGGCACTGCTCGCCCCCAGCAGGTGAGCGGCATCCATCAGATCCTTCAGCGGCACCCCTTGCAGGCTGTTGGCCAGCGCCCGGTACATGAAGGGGAGCACCACGGTGAACCAGGTGCCGATGAGGATCCACGGCGTGCCGATAATCGGCAGCACGCCGTCAGCGTAGATCTGCAACAGCCCCACCGAAGAGACCACGGGTGGCACCGCGAAGGGGAGCAGGATCAAGAGGTTCATCCAGGGATCCAGCCTGGGGAAGTAGTAGGCCACCACCAGCACGGTGGGCACCAGTACCAGGGTCCCCAGCAGCAGGGTGGCGAAACAGACCAGGAGGCTGCGGCCAAAGGCCGCCAGAAAGCGCGGGTCACCCCAGAGTTTGAGATACCAGTCGAGGGTGAAGCCGTCCGGCAGCAGGGTCGCCCCCCAGCGGGTGGAGATGGAGTAGAGAAAGGTAGCCAGCAGCGGGAGCAACAGGGTGGCGACCAGCGCCCCCAGCACCCATCTGGGCCAGCGCGGCGTCAAATCATGCATGGGATTGCCCCCTGTTCACATAGCTCTTTTTCAGCAGCCACTGGTTGGCGGCCGTCACCACCCCCAGCAGCACCATCAGGATCACCGCCAGCGCCGCCGCGAGATTCGGCTCGAGGAAGATGTCGCCGGAGACCAGACTGGCCACCCTGATGGTCACCAGGTTGAAGTTGCCGGTGGTGAGGGCGTAGGCGGAGGCATAGGCTCCCACCGCGTTGGCAAACAGGATGATCAGGGTGCCGAGCAAGGCGGGCGTCAGCACCGGCAGCGCCACGTGCCACACATACTGCCCCTTGCTCGCGCCGAGCAGGGCGGCGGCCTGGGGCCACTCATCCTGTAGCGCATCGAACGCCGGGTAGAGCAGCAGCAACGCGAGGGGGATCTGGAAATAGGTGTAGATGAGGATAAGGCCCGACCCCGAGTAGAGGTTGAAGCCATCGATGAGGCCCCAGGATTTGAGCAGCAGGGTCACCGCACCGTTGATGCCGAGCACGATGATGAAGGCGAACGCCAGCGGCACGCCGCTGAAGTTGCCGGTCATGGTGACGAAAGCCAGCAGCACCCGCTTGACCCGCTCGCCACAGTGGCGCAGCGCCGCGGCCCCGAGGGTGCCGATGGCGAGCCCCGCCAGGCTGGCGATGCCGGCGATGCGCAACGAGTTGCCGAAGGATTGCAGGTAGAAGGGGGAGCTCAAAATCTCCCGGTAGTGGTCGAGACCCCAGCCATCGGGGGTCTGGACGCTGCCCACCAGTACCCACACCATGGGGGCGAGCTGGAACAGGATCATCAAGAGGACAAAGGGCAGCAGCACCAGGGCCGGCAGCCAGTGGCGGCGCACCCGGCGTGGCTTCACCTGTTGATCCGCGAGGATCTCGGTGGTGGCAGGCATCATCAGTGCACCTCGCGCATAAAGGCCGCCTTGAGCAGCGGGGGGGCTGCCGGCTTGTCGTGGGGAACTCCCAGCAGATCCGCCATCAGGGCGCAGAGCTGGGTCTGGGCGATCGCCACCCCATCCGGCCAGCGCTCGACGAAGGCATCGCCAAAGAGCCAGAGCGGCACGGTGCGCTCCTCGGCCAGGGTGCCGCCATGGCTGAGATCGTTGTTCATGCCGTGATCCGAGGTGATCACCACCTGATACCCCTCTGCCAGCCACTGGGGCAGCAGGTCGGCCAAGAGGCTGTCCATGCGGCGCGCCTGATTGCGGTACTGGCGGGAATGGAGGCCGAACTGGTGGCCCGCATCGTCCACCCCCATGGGGTGGATCAGCAGAAAATCGGGGTCGTACTGGCTGCGCAGCCACTCGCCGTCCATCAGCAGATGGCTGTCGGGGTAGGCGTCATCCCAGTAGAAGCAGCCGTGCTGGATGGGCAGTTGCTCATCGTGAGTAAAGCGATCGCGGGCCGCCAGCCAGGGGCTCTGGTTGTAGAGCTCGCTCACCCAGTGGTAGGCCGCCGCCGCGGTGCGTTTGCCCGAGGCCCGGGCCAGATGGAAGATGGAGTCGTGTTGGCTCAGGCGCGTCACCCCGTTGTGGGTGATGCCGCTCGCCACCGGCGGCACGCCGGTCAGGATGCACTCGTAGAGAGGGCGGGAGAGGGAGGGCAGGGCGGCACTCAGGGTCGTATGCAGGCCGCGCTCTGCCTCCACCATGCCACAGAGGTAGCCCATGCAATGGGCTACCTCTGCTGCCAGGCCATCCACAAGTACCACTATCACCTTGTGTTGCACTGGCCACTCCTTACTGCATGTTGATCATGACGGTTTCCTGCCACTGGCGCGGCAGGGCCTTGGAGCTCTGCTCCCAGGCGGCGTGATCCTGCACCGGCTTGGCATTGGCGTACTGCTCGGCCGGCAGCAGCTTGGCCTTGACGTCATCCGGCAGGGTCACGTTGCTGCGAATGGGGCGGGCGTAGCCACGGGCCAGGTTGATTTGACCTGCATCGGAGAGGATGTATTCCCGCGCCAGCTTGGCGGCGTTGGGGTTCTTGGCCCACTTGTTGATGATGGTGGTGTAGCCGGCGATGACGGAGCCGTCGCTCGGGATCACCACATCAAACTTCTTGGGGTCGATCTGGTCGCGGTAGTTGAGGGCGTTGAAGTCCCACAGCACCCCCACTTCCACTTCGCCCTTCTCGATGTTGGCGATGGTCGGGTCGTTCAGCGACAGACGGCCCTGCTTGGCCAGCTTGCCGAACAGATCCAGGGCGGGTTTCAGATTCTTCTCGCTGCCGCCGGTGGCATAGGCCGCCGCCAGCACGCCGTTGTTGGCCTGGGAGGCGACGCCTACGTCACCCAGGGTCACCTTGTAGTCGCCACCCAGCAGGGATTGCCAGCTGGTGGGGGCGGCCTTGACCAGATCCTTGTTGATCAGGAAGGCGATGGTGCCGGTATAGGCCAGCATCCAGTGGCCATCCGCATCCTTGGCCCAGTTGGGAATGTCGGCCCAGGTGGAGGGCTTGTAGGGCTGGGTGACCCCCTGCTTGACCGCCACCGGGCCGAAGGCGCCGCCCACGTCGCCGATGTCGGCGGTGGCATTGGCCTTCTCGGCGGCGAACTTGGCGATCTCCTGGGCGGAGCTCATGTCGGTATCCTGATGCTTGATGCCGTAGATGCTGCCGAGCTGCTGCCAGGTATCCTTCCAGTTGGCCCAGCTGTCCGGCATGCCGACGCTCTGGAGCTGGCCCTCACCGCGGGCGGCTTTTTCGAGATCCGCGATGTTCTCGGCGGCAAACAGCGGTTGACTGATGGCCACCAGGGCCAGTGCACTTGCGATCACGCTTTTCATCATCCCATCCCTCTGGACTAGGTCAGTTAAGGTTCGAGAGGGATGCTAGAGGGGAAATATGACGGTGGCGGGGCGCTTTGATGGCAGTTTCGTGACAATCGCCCTGTCATGGCGCTGTCATCAGGGGCGGTTACAACTCGGGGTCGACAACCTCTGGTCTACTCCAGTGGTGTGCAAACCCGAATGACCGACAGGGATGTGACAGTGACAGAGCGATTGAGTGAACAGGGGATGACTGATGGCCGCATACCCTCCAAGTGCGAACAGATTTGCCGGACCCTGCGCCGCTATATCGGCAGCGGACACCTGGCGGCGGGGCAGCAGCTGCCCGCCGAACGGGCCCTGAGCGAGCGATTCGCCACCACCCGCATCACCATCAAGGAGGCGCTCTCCAGCCTCGAGGCGGACGGCCTCATCTACCGGGCCGAGCGGCGTGGCTGGTTCGTGGCGCCGCCCCGCCTCACCTACGACCCCGCCATCCACACCCACTTTCACCAGTGGATTGGCGAGCAGCAGCGCACCGCCGAGACCCGGGTGCTGGCCCATGGCAACCAGCTTGCCAGCAGCGAGTTGTGCCGCTGGATGGGTCTGGAACCCTTTACGCCGCTCTACGAAATCCGCCGCCAGCGGCTGATCGACGGTCGCCCCGTGCTCCATGTCAGCCATCACCTGCTGGCGAGCCGCTTCCCCGGCATCGCCAGCGCTCCTCTGGCCAGCTCCCTCACCGAGCTTTACCGGCAGCGCTATGGCATAGGCCAGGGCTGGGCGAGCCTCGAGATCACCCCCTCGGCGGCCCGGGGAGAGATAGCCCGCGCCCTCAACCTGGCCCAGGGGAGCGCCGTGCTGCGCTTGGTGCGGGTCAATCATGACGAGGAGGGGAAGCTGGTGGATTGCGACATCGAGCACTGGCGACCGGACGCCATCCGCATCTGCCTGGATACCCGGGCACTGCAACCGCTCGCCACCGGCGCGCGGCAGGTGCAACTGGCAGAGTAGCGGCGTTCTGGCACTGACATGGCGGATCCCGCAGGATCCACCGAGATCAGTTGTCGATGTTGGGAATCAGATCGTCGAAGCTCTGGTAGCCGCAGTCCGCCAGTTGCAGCGACATGGTGTAGGTCTTGCTGCCCTCCCGCTGGCCGATGGCGGGGCGGTTGAGCTTGAGCTCCTGATGCCAGTACTCCTTCATGCGATCGATCAGCGCCATGGCCTCGCTCTCCCCCAGATGGAGCTGGCACAGGGCCATGTAGTTGTTGGGCCTGTGCATGTTCTCCACCAGATAGTCCCCCAGCACCGACATGGCCTGGCGCGCCTGCTGGCGGGCGAAGCGGCTGTGCTGCTCGAAGCTGATGCGCTCGCTGATGAGGAAATGGTAGCTGTTGTCGATGCCAAGCTGCAGGATGCCGAGTTTCTCCAGCTTGCGCAGATAGAGGTAGCAGGAGGCATCGGTCAGGCCGTACTCCCGCTTGAGATCGATGAGGGTCTTGTCGCGCCAGAAGATGTTGGCGAGAAAGGCATAGAGCCCAGGCTCCTTGTGAAACGCCTCGTCCTGCTCCTGGGTAAAGACGGCCCGGCGGCTCTGGGCATCCTGGGTCCGGTCCAGCAGCTCTTCGAAGGAGAGTCCCACCAGATGGCAGATCTCCAGCAGGGTGTCGAACGGCAGGGAGGGCTTGTTCATCATGCGCTTCACGGTGGCGATGGAAACTCCCATGGCCTCTGCCAGGGTCTGATAGCGGATCCCCTTGTCGGTCAGGGTTTTCTTCAGGGTGTCGAGGATGTGATTGGCCAGTGTCTGGCTGTAGGTCATGCAACTATTCCTTTATCTGCATTTTTAGTCGTGTCAGAAATTGAGTGGTTTGTCTGTATCGGGCTCAAATTTTGACACCTAGAAAAACCAGAGGAGGGTAACCCGGTGATAATGGCGGAAATGGCCTGACCAGTTGTGGTGCAAGGTGGCAGAAAGTGACACTCGGTGGTGCATATCCTTCAACCTTTCAACATTTTGCTGGTGATGCATATTACATCGCACATAATTCAACACGAATCGGATTCAATACCTTCCTGGTTGAGAAAACGATTGTTTGCTTCCAATTTAAGGGTTTTTTTAACCGCAAGGTTTTATTCTTTCCTGGCATTGAGCGGAACTCGCAAGAGGTCCGCTTTTTTTCTTTTCTCCGAATCTGAGCCCGTCGTCAAGAATGGGGCGCAGTTTTGGTACTTCCTGCGCCACCGACCCCGGAAGGCAGTCCTTTATTCCCCCTGACCGGCAAACAGCTTGGGGATCTCCCGCACCAGCCAGCTCTTGGCCTTGCCCATGGTGTCTCTCCGCCAGGCCAGCACGACCTGGATCTGGTGGCGATATTCGGGACTGATCACCTTGAGTCTGCCCGCCTTGATGTCCTCTTCAATCCAGCGCTGCGGCATGGTGCCGATGCCGAGCCCCGCCAGCAGGGCGTCCCGCTTCTCCCCCATGGTGCTGACGGTCAGGCGCGGCTGCTTGTCGAGCAGGCGGTAGGTGAGCACCGGCTTGCGCAGTGCCGTGTCGGCCACCGCGATGGCGCGGTAGCGGCGCAGGGTTTCGTCCGCCAGGGGCTCGGGTTCCTGATGCAGGGGGTGATCGGGGTGGGCGACGTAGAGCATCACCTCCTCCCTGAGCACCTGGTGCTTGATGCCGGTCATGGCGATATCGGCATTGAGAGAGGAGATGAGCAGGTCGGCGCGGCCATCCTCGAGGCACTCCCAACTGCCCGCCAGCACCTCGGCGCGAAACCTCAGCCGGGTATCGGTCTGTTCGGCCAGCCGATCCACCAGGGGGTAGAGAGCCTGTACCGGCATCAAGGCATCGACGGCGATGGTGATGTCGGTCTCCCAGCCACGGGAGAGGGCCCGGGTCTCCCCCACCAGGTGCTCGGCCGCCTCCAGCAGCACCCGGCCCCGCTCCAGCAGCATGCGGCCCGCCGGGGTGAACTTGGTCCTGTGGCCGCTGCGGTCGAACAGCATGGCGTCCAGCTCGTCTTCCAGCTTTTGTACCGTGTAGCTCAGCGCCGAAGGCACCTTGCCCAGCTCGTCGGCCGCCGCCGCGAAGCTGCCACGACGGTCGATGGCGTCCAGCACCCGGATCGCCTCCAGGGTCAGCGCCCGCTCCTTGTTCGATTCCTTGGCCATATCCAACCTTCAATTTTTTTGAATGTGTTTACCAGATTATCTCGCTAACAAGTTAGGGGAAGTCACTTTAATATTCAATCAACGCTTAGGCAGGAACGCCTGGCAGCCAAATAAAAGGTAGTTCCGGGCTGAGACATCCCCAAACACGATGTCTGATGTCAGCAAAAGAACAACATAGTATTTGAATGATCTCTTGCATGGATGCATTGATTCGGGCCCAAGGGGCCTTGGCAATGACATAAAACCCAAGAGAGTGAATGAACATGAAAAACGTAATCAAGATGCTGGCCGTTGCAGGCCTGATGACCGCAGGTGCCGCCCAGGCTTCCGTTCCCGCTGACTTCAATGCCGCCCCGGGCGTGCTGTTCGTCAACTGGAGCGCCACCGCCGCGATGGACGGCAAGGCCAACCCCATGCTGGAGGTGCGCGACGAGTCCGGTGATCTGCTGGCTTCCGTCCACGCCAACCTGATGGGCACCCAGCAGGTCGCCATCCCGAGCCGCACCCAGGGCAAGCTGACGGTGAGCCTGGGCAACGAAAGCAGCAGCTACCGCATCCCCTTCGGTCTGGGTGACGGTCGCCAGCGTTAATGAACCAACTTGGTCAGTGAGGAGCACACCATGATGAAATTGAGAGCCGCAGAAGCACGGGGCAAGGCCAACTTTGGCTGGCTGGATGCCCGTCACAGCTTCTCCTTCGGTCACTATTATGACCCGGAATGGATGGGACACTCTGCCCTGCGGGTCATCAATCAGGATCGGGTGGCGCCGGGTGGCGGTTTCGCGACCCACCCTCACGCCAACATGGAGATCCTCACCTGCGTGCTGCAAGGCACCATAGAGCACAAGGACAGCCTCGGCCACGCCGAGCAGATCCCGGCGGGGGATTTCCAGCTGATGAGCGCAGGGTCCGGTATCCGGCACAGCGAGTACAACCCCTCGCAGACCGAGCCGCTCTCCCTGCTGCAAATCTGGATCGAGCCGAATGAACACGGCACGACCCCGGGTTATCAGCAGAAGAAGATTGAAAACAAGCCCGGGATGACGCTGGTGGCGTCACCGGACGGCGAGGCGGGATCCTTCAGGATCCGCCAGCAGGCCAGAGTGTGGCGTCTGCAGCTCGCAGAAGGGGAGACCCTCGAGTGGGCATTGCAAGGGCGTCATGGTTACCTGCACATGATTTCAGGGGAGCTGACCGGCAACGGTCTGGCTGCCCGACCCGGCGACGGGCTGCTCAGCCGCGACGAGTCGAGCTGGGTGCTCACCGCCTCCAGAGGGAGTGAAGCCCTGCTGTTTGACCTGCCTTGATAGAAAAATCTTGGCGAAATGAATGAGTTAACAATTAGCTTTTACACTGTAAATACCATGATGGTAAGCAAAGGAATATGACGATGGACAAGATGAAAGATGTGGCACTGCTGGTGGGTCGTGTACTGCTGGCGCTGATGTTCGTGATGGCTGGCTGGGGCAAGATCGGCGGTTACGCCGGTACCCAGGGTTACATGGAAGCCATGGGCGTGCCCGGGTTCATGCTGCCCCTGGTGATCCTGCTGGAGCTGGGTGGCGGTCTTGCCATCATGCTGGGCCTGTTTACCCGCAGCCTCTCTGTGCTGCTGGCCGGTTTCACCCTGATGGCCGCCTTCATCTTCCACTATCAGCCTGCCGAGCAGATGCAGATGCTGATGTTCATGAAGAACGTCTCCGTGGCCGGTGGTTTCCTGGCCCTGGCGGCGGCCGGTGCAGGGGCTTTCAGCCTGGATGCCCGCCTCGGCAAGCACTGGTAATACCCTGACGTTTCAAGTTTTCCAACGCCTTTTGGCCGGTGCCCTGCACCGGCTTTTTTGTGCCCGCTTCCCGGGGATGCCATCTGTGTGACGGCGCGCAGTCCGGACGCCACAAGTGCCTTTTGCATCTTATCCCCCGATCCCCGACAATCCCGATTCGCGTGCCGTGACGGGAATGCCAGAGAGTGTCCCCCCCGCGCACCCCCTCTTCATGAAATTGGCGGGAGTCGTCCATGTTTACCCTCTACCACTCCAATCAGCTGGATCTGCTCAAGGAGCTGCTGGTGAGCCGCATCCGGCAGACTCCGCTCTCCCACCCCTTCGATCGGGAGCAGATCCTGGTACAGAGTCCCGGCATGGCCCAGTGGCTCAAGCTGGAGCTGGCCAAGGCGTTCGGCATCGCCGCCAACATCGACTTTCCCCTGCCCGCGAGTTTCATCTGGGAGATGTTTACCCGGGTGCTGGCGGACGTGCCGCGCCAGAGCCCCTACAACAAGGGGGCCATGAGCTGGCACCTGATGACCATTCTGCCCACTCTGCTCGGCAGACCCGCCTTTGCGCCCCTCGCGGCCTATCTGGGGGGCAGTGACGGGGCGGCGCCGGAGCAGGTGCGGCTCTGGCAGCTCTGCCAGAAGGTGGCGGATCTGTTCGACCAGTATCTGGTCTACCGGCCGGACTGGATCGCCCGCTGGGAAGAGGGGGAAGGATTGAGCCAGGAGCTGGCCGGAGTGAGCGGTCAGGATTGGCAGCCCGAGCTCTGGCGCGAGCTGGTGGCCCGCACCCTGGCCCTCAGCCCCAGCGGCTACCACCGCGCCAACCTCTACGAGGCCTTCATCCACGAGCTGGAGCACACCCGGGATCTGCCGGGCAGGCTGCCGCAACGGGTCTTCGTGTTCGGCATCTCGGCCCTGCCGCCCCGCTATGTGGAGGCCCTGCTGGCCCTCGGCAGCCGCCCCGAGGTGGAGGTACACCTGTTTGTGACCAACCCCTGTCGCTACTACTGGGGGGATTTGCTCGATCGCAAGACCCTGGCGCGCCTCGAAAACAAGCTCAAGCCCGGCACGGATCTCGAGACCCTGCAGGGCCCCGCCAACCCGTTGCTCGCCTCCATGGGCAAGCTGGGGCGCGACTACCTGCACCAGCTGATGGAGCTGGAGGTGCCGCAGATCGAGGCCTTCGTCGACATCGAGGATTGCGACGATGAGGGCAAGGTCACCTTGCTGCGGGCCATCCAGAAAGACGTGCTGGAGCTGGCGGAACGGGGGGCCGGCGAGTTCAGTCTCGATGCAAGCCACCACAAGAGCCCTGTCAGCCTGGATGACGGCACTTTGCAGATCCACGCCTGCCACGGCCCCATGCGGGAGCTCGAGGTGCTGCATGACCGGCTGCTGGCCCTGTTCGAGCAGGATCCCACCCTCACCCCCAAAGACGTGGTGGTGATGATGCCGGACGTCAACAGCTACGGCCCCTACATCCAGGCCGTCTTTGGCAAGGAGGGCGGCAAGGGGCGGGGCGGGGCCCGCGGCCAGATCCCCTTTGCGATCTCCGATCGGGCGGCGAGCCAGGAGAGCCCGCTGCTGCAAAGTTTCCTCGCCCTGCTCAGGCTGCCGAACGCCCGCTTCGGGGCGGGGGAGCTGCTCGCCATCCTGGAGGTGCCCGCCGTGCTGCGCCGCTTCGAGCTGGACGACGACGAGTTCAACGTGCTGCGACGCTGGGTGCAGGAGACCGGCATCCGCTGGGGGCTGGATGACGACTATCCCGAGCGCTTCGCGCTGCCGCGTCTGTCCGGCAACAGTTGGCTGTTCGGCCTGAGGCGCATGCTGCTGGGCTTTGCCATGGGGGACGGGGAGCCGGTGGCGGGGATCCTGCCCTATGCGGACATCGAGGGGCAGCAGGGGCTGATCCTCGGCAAGCTCGCCTGGTTCGTCGACTCCCTGGCGGAGTTTCTGCCCCGGCTGCAACAGGCGCAGCCGCTGGCCGAATGGCACGCCTGCCTGCTGGCGCTGCTGGAGCGCTTCTACCTCGCCGACGAGGATGAAGAGCGCCAGCTCCAGCTCATTCGCAGCCAGCTCACCGACTGGCAGGCCCAGCTCGGCGAGGCCCGCTTCGAGCAGGCCATCAGTGCCGACCTGTTGCAGGACTACCTCGGCAGCGTGCTGGGGGAGTCCCGCTCCAGCCAGCGCTTCCTCGCCGGTCAGGTCAACTTCTGCACCCTGATGCCGATGCGCTCCATTCCCTTCCGCCAGGTCTGCCTGCTCGGCATGAACGACGGCGTCTACCCGCGCACCCTGCCCCCCATGGGCTTCGATCTGATGGCGGTGGCCTCGCGGCGCGGGGACCGATCCCGTCGGGATGACGACCGCTACCTCTTCCTCGAGGCGCTCCTCAGTGCCCAGCAGGGGCTCTACATCAGCTATCAGGGGTTCAGCGCCCAGGACAACAGCGAGAAGGTACCCTCCGTGTTGCTGGCGGAGCTCATCGACTACGTGCGCCAGGGCTTCGTGCTGGCGGGGGATGAAGATCTCGACGACGACACCTCGGGCCAGCGGCTGCTCGAACACCTGATCGTGGCGCACCCCCTCACCCCCTACAGCCCGGCCTACTTTTACCCCGAACCCGGCTCCGGTCTCTTCACCTATGCCGCCGACTGGCTGCCGGCCCTGAGCCCCGAGCGGGGTGCCGCCAACTTCCAGAGCGGCGATCTGCCCCTGCCCGCGGAGTGGGGCAGGGAGCAGGGGCTGGAGCTGGCGGAGCTGCTGCGCTTCTATCGCCAGCCCGCCAGGTACTTCCTCAACCGCCGCCTCAAGGTGTGGTTCGAGCTGGAGGAGGCGACCATCGAAGACAGCGAGCCCTTCGAGCTGGACGGCCTGCAGCACTATCAGCTCAAGGCGCTGCTGCTGGATGCCCATCTGACCGAAGGGGAGAGCGAGGCCCGTCGCCACCGGCTGCAACTCTCCGGCCAGCTGCCGCAAGGGTGGTTCGGCAGCCTGCTGCTGGAGGAGATCGACGGCGAGATGGGCAAGCTGGCGGCGCGGCTGCGCCCCTGGACGGGGGACAAACAGGCGGTGGAGATCGATATCGCCCTGGCCCAGGGGCAGCTTCAGGGCTGGATAGACACCCAGAAGGGACGAGCGCTGGTGGTCAAACCCGGCAGCTTCAACGGCAAGGATCTGCTGCTGGCCTGGATCCAGCACCTTTGCCTCTCATTGAGCAGCGCCCCCGGCGACACCCTGCTGTTCGATGCCAAACAGAGTCTGCGGCTGCCAAGGCTTGCGGCGGACGAGGCGCGGCCCAGGTTGGCGGCCCTGGTGGCCCTCTGGACCCAGGGGATGAAGCGGCCGCTGCCCTTCTTCCCGAGCACCGCCTGGGAGTGGCTCAAGGGGATCGAGAAGGATCCGGCAAAGCCGGAGGAGGCCGACAAGGCGGCACTTGCCCGCTTCAACGGCGGCTACATGGTGACGGGAGAGGGGCAGGA
This sequence comes from Aeromonas sp. s6, assembly GCF_040907815.1. Taxonomy (NCBI): domain Bacteria; kingdom Pseudomonadati; phylum Pseudomonadota; class Gammaproteobacteria; order Aeromonadales; family Aeromonadaceae; genus Aeromonas; species Aeromonas sp. s6. The sequence continues at coordinate 6,269 of NZ_JBFOCN010000043.1, read as the reverse complement.
CGTCTATGTCGCCCGCTGCTTCCCGGAACTCGATGACGAGGTGCTGGCCCAGTTGCAGGGGCTGGCCCGTGAACACCTGACCCCGCTCCATCAGGCGCTGGAGGAGTTGCAATAATGGCTAACCCGCTCATTCCCCTGCGTTTCCCCCTCTATGGCGAGCGGCTGATCGAGGCCTCCGCCGGGACCGGCAAGACCTATACCATCGCGGGCCTCTACCTGCGCCTCTTGCTGGGCCACGGCCCGGTTATCGAACAAGCAGGCGAAGAGGGGGGAGACGCCGGTCAGCCCTGTGCCCACGAGCGGCCCCTGTCGGTGACCGAGATCCTGGTGGTGACCTTTACCGAGGCGGCCACCGCCGAACTGAGGGGGCGGATCCGCGCCCGCATCCACGAGGCGCGCCTCGCCTTTATGCGCGGTCACAGCACGGATACCCTGCTGGCCCAACTGCTGGCGGAGGTGGAGGATCACGACCTGGCGGCCCGTCGCCTGCTGGCCGCCGAGCGGCAGATGGACGAGGCGGCGGTCTTCACCATCCACGGCTTCTGCCAGCGGATGCTCAGGCAGAACGCCTTCGAGTCGGGCGCCCTCTTTGAAACCGAATTTTTGACCGACGACAGCCGGCTCCGGCTGCAGGCGGTGAGTGACTACTGGCGCGCCGAGTTCTATCCGGTGGATCAGCCCCTGGCCCGGGCGGTGCGAAGGCTCTGGCCGAGCCCCGCCGCCCTGCTGCGGGAGATGGGGAGCTGGCTCGACAACGACGAGCTGGAGATCCGCCCGGTGGCGGGGGACGAGACCCTGGCGGCGCGGCACAGCGTCGCCATGGCCCGCATCGGGGCGGTGAAAGCCGGGTGGCTGGCGCAGACGGACGAGATCCGCCGCCAGACCGAGGGGCAGATCAGCCGTTACACCGGCAAGAACTACGAGGGCTGGCTTGCCAAGATTGGCGACTGGGCGCAGGACGAGACCAGCGGCTACGTCCTCCCCAAGGAGCTGGAGCGCTTCGGCCAGCAGGCGCTGGAGGAGAGCCTCAAGAAGGGGGGAACGGTGCCCACCCTGCCGCTCTTTGGCGAGATAGACGCCCTGCTGGCGAGCCGACCCGGCATCCGGGATCTCGTCTTGCAGCGGGCGGCCAGGGTGGTGCGCAGCCGGATGCAGGAGAGCAAGCGGCAGGCCCATCAGCTCTCCTTCGACGATCTTCTGCGGGATCTCGACGGGGCGCTCGGCTCGGGCCTGGGGAAGCGGCTGTGCGAGCGCATCCGCGCCACCTACCGGGTCGCCATGATCGATGAATTCCAGGATACCGACCCCCAGCAGTACCGCATCTTCCATCGCCTTTACGGCGGTCACCAGGACACGGCGCTCCTGATGATCGGCGACCCCAAGCAGGCCATCTACGGCTTTCGTGGCGCAGACATCTTCACCTACATCCAGGCGCGGCGAAATGTGAGCGCCCACTACACCCTGGGGCGCAACTGGCGCTCAAGCCGCGCCCTGGTGGCGGCGGTCAACGGCCTGTTCGAGCGGGCGAAGGAGCCCTTCATCTACGAGGCGGACATCCCCTTCCTGCCGGTGGAGGCGCAGGGCAAGAGCCGGGCATTGCTGATCGAGGGGCAGACCGCCCCCGTGCTGCACTGCTGGCAGCTCACCGGTCAGCCCACCTTCAACAAGGGGGAGTACCAGAGCAGGATGGCCCGCGCCACGGCGGCGGAGATCCATCGCCTGCTCACGCTGGCCCGGGAGGGCAAGGCGATGCTCGGCAGCGAGCCGGTCAGGGCCGGGGATATCGCCGTGCTGGTGCGCACCGGCGCCGAGGGCAAGCTGGTGCAGCAGGAGCTGGCGCGCCTTGCCATCGCCTCCGTCTATCTGTCGAACCGCGAGAGCGTGCTGGCCCAGGTGGAGGCGCGGGAGATCCTGCTGATCCTGCACGCCTGCCAGAACCCGAGCGATGAGCGAAGCCTTAGGGCGGCGCTCGCCACCGGCCTGTTCGATCTCGATGCCAGGGCTCTGGACGCGCTGGCCTCGGACGAGCGGGCCTGGGAGAGCGCGGTGCAGGAGTTCATGGGATACCGCGCGGTCTGGCATCGCCACGGTGTGCTGGCCATGCTGCGGGCCCTGATGCACGGGCGCAACCTCGCCGCTTCCCTGCTGGCGAGCCCCTACGGGGAGCGGCGGCTGACCAACTTCCTCCATCTCGGCGAGCTGCTGCAACAGGCGAGCGGCGAGCTGGACGGGGAGTACGCCCTGCTGCGCTGGCTCGGGGAGGCGGTGAGCCAGCCCAACGGCCAGGACGGGGAGCAGATACTTCGCCTGGAGTCCGAGCGCAAGCTGGTGCAGATCGTCACCATCCACAAATCCAAGGGGCTGGAGTACCCGCTGGTCTTCCTGCCGTTCATTTGCAGCCACCGCGCCGCCGACACCCCCCTGTTCCACGAAACGGGGGAGGCGGGCAATCGCACCGTGCTCGATCTCACCGGTGCCGAGGAGTCCCTGGCCGAGGCCGACAAGGAGCGCCTCGCCGAAGACTTGCGCCTGCTCTACGTGGCCCTGACCCGGGGGGTCTATGCCACCTGGCTCGGGCTGGCGCCGGTGCGCTCCGGGGCGGGCAAGTCGGAGAAGACCGACCTGCACCGTACCGCCATCGGCTACCTGCTGCAAAAGGGGGAGGAGGGGGACGCCGGGACACTGGCGACCGCCCTCACCGACCTGGCCCAGGCCCTGCCAGGGGTGGCCGTCGGTGAGCCCTCGCTCACCCGCCCGGCCCCGCTGCCCGCCGAAGCGGAGACGCCGGGGGAGCCCACCGTGCGCACGTTCCAGGGGCAGCTTGAGCGGGACTGGTGGATCAGCTCCTACTCCGGGCTCGCGGCCCAGGGCAACGGCCACGGCAAGGGGGTGCTGGCCAACCCCGGCTTCGACGACGAGGTGGCCACCGAGGCCGCCGTCACCGTGCAGGAAGAGGAGGCGCCCGCCCCTTCCATCTTCACCTTCCCCAAGGGGGCGCGTCCCGGCACCCTGCTCCACAGCCTGTTCGAGACCATCGACTTCGAGCACGCGGGGGGCGAGTCGCTGGCACAGCACATCGCCGCCCTGCTGACCCAGGAGGGGTTCGACGAAGGCTGGGCCCCCGTGCTGCAACAGCAGGTGGAGGCGGTGCTGGATACCTCCCTTGAGACCGGCCTTGGGGATCCGGTGCGGCTGCGGGATCTGGCCCCCGAGCGCAAACAGGTGGAGCTGGAGTTCTTCCTGCCCATGGGGCGGGTGACGGCACCGGCGCTGACCGCGCTCTGCCAGCAGCACGACCCCCTGTCGCGGGGCGGCAAGCCGCTCGGTTTTGCCACCGTGCAGGGGATGCTCAAGGGCTTCATCGACCTGGTGTTCGAGTGGCAGGGGCGCTGGTATCTGCTCGACTACAAATCGAACCACCTTGGCATGAGCCCCGCCGATTACGGCCGCCCGGCCCTGGAGCGGGCCATGCGCGAGCATCGCTACGATCTGCAATACCAGCTCTATTCGCTGGCCCTGCATCGGCTGCTCGCCTTGCGGCTGCCGGGCTACGATTTCGACCGGCATTTTGGCGGGGTCTTCTATCTCTTCCTGCGCGGCATGCCCCAGGGGGGCATTTTCCATGCCAGGCCCAGCCGGGAACTGGTGCTGGGGCTGGACGAGTTGTTTAGTAAAGGTGTGACATCTGACGATCATCGTTTAGAAAAATCGAACAAGGTAGAGGCATGAGGGGCGAGATGAAGGGCGAAACCATGATAGAGCGGCTGAAAGCCTTGGCGCTGGCGGGGCGCATCCGCCAGCTTGACCTGCAATTTGCCAGGCTGGTGGCTGACCTTGGCGGCAGCCCCGAGCTGGTGCTGGGGGCCGCGCTCGCCTGCCATGAGCTGGGGCGCGGCCATGTCTGCCTGCCGCTGGCGATGCTCGCTCAGGGCAGTGACGGGCAGGGATCCTCGCGCCCCTTCGGGCTGGATCCGGATCAGAGCCGGGATCTGCTGGCGGATCTCGCGGATCCTGCAAGCTGGCCCGCCCTCTTTGCGGCCAGCCCCCTGGTGGGGAGCGAACAGGAGGAGGGGGAGACCCCCCGCTGGCCCCTGCGACTCTGGGGGGATCGCCTCTACCTCACCCGCTACCACGACTTTGAGCTGGGGGTGGCCCGCCACCTTAGCGCCTTGAGTGAACGGGCCGAATGGCCGGAGATTGCCCCGGCCCTGTCACGCCTCTTTGCCCGCGACTACGGCCTGGTGTTCGGGGCCCTGCTCAAGGCCCGCCTCGCACCGGATTTCTCCGTCCGCCACTTTGTGGAGAAGTACCTGGATCTGGTCTTCCCCCATGAGGTGGAGTGGCCCGCCGTGGAGACCCTGCTAAAAAGCGCCCAGGCGGCCAGCGAGCTGGAGCGGCTGGATACCCTGGTGCCCGAGGCGCTCTGCTGCAACGGCCAGAAGCTGGCGGCGGCCATGGCGGCGGCGCGCCCCTTCGCGGTCATCTCCGGCGGCCCCGGCACCGGCAAGACCACTACGGTGGCCAAGCTCCTCGCCATCCTGGTGGAGACCGGCCTGCAAGGGGGCAAGGCCCCGGCGATCCGGCTGGTGGCCCCCACCGGCAAGGCGGCGGCGCGTCTGACCGAGAGTATCGGCGCTGCCCTGCAGGCCCTGGATCTGCCCCCCGAGTGGGTGGAGGCCATCCCCACGGAGGCGGGTACCTTGCACCGGCTGCTCGGGGTGATCCCCGGGCGCAGCCAGTTCCGCCATCACAGAGGCAACCCGCTGCACCTGGACTTGCTGGTGGTGGACGAGGCCTCCATGGTGGACCTGCCCATGATGGCGCGCCTGCTGGATGCACTGCCCCGCCACGCCCGCCTCATCCTGCTCGGCGACAAGGATCAGCTCGCCTCGGTGGAGGCGGGGGCCGTGCTCGGGGATATCTGCAGCTTTATCGAACAGGGCATCAGCCCCGCGCAGGCGGATTGGCTCTCCCGCCAGACCGGCTATCGCCTGCAAGGCACGCCGGCGGGGGCCAGCGTGCGCGACAGCCTCTGTTTGCTCTCCAAGAGCTGGCGCTTTGACCAGCATTCGGGCATCGGCCAGTTGGCGCGGGCCTGCAACAGCGGCGACGGGGCGGCGGTGGAGGCGGTCTGGGGCGCAGGATTTGGCGACATCCGCCTGCACCCCTGGGCGGGGGAGGCTTACAACGCCCTGATTGCCGAGGGCGTGGCCGGTTATGGCAGCTACCTCAAGGCGGCCCGGGCCGGCGAGGATCCGGCGGCGGTGTTCAAGGCGTTCAACGGCTTCCAGATCCTCTGCGCCCTGCGGGACGGCCCCTTCGGGGTGACGGGGCTCAACGAGCGGCTCGAACTGGCCCTCGCCAAGGCAGGGCTGATCGCCCGCGACGGCGACTGGTATGCGGGCCGCCCGGTGATGGTGGTGCGCAACGACCACGGGGTCGGCCTCTACAACGGCGACATGGGGCTCTGTCTGCCCGATGACACCGGCCGCCTCAAGGTGTGGTTCGAGCAGCCGGACGGCACCCTGCGGGCGCTTTTGCCAAGCCGCTTGCCCCCCCACGAGACCGTCTACGCCATGACCATTCACAAATCCCAGGGCTCGGAGTTTGCCCATACCGTGCTGGTGCTGCCCGACAGCCCCAGCCCGCTGCTGACCCGCGAGCTGGTCTATACCGGCATCACCCGCGCCAAGGCGCGCCTCGATCTCTACGGCGATCGCGCCCTGCTGGCACAGGCGGTTCGGAAAAAGACCGAGCGTTATTCCGGATTGGCGGAGAGGTTGTTAGATTGAACATGAAATATATATTTTCGAAAGAGTGGAAGTTGATAGAGAAAGCAATGGCGGATGAATGCTGTCTCGAACTCCCTCGTTTGCTAAAAAATACGCTGGTGGTAGGAGAGGATCATCGTTTTTGGAATCATTCTGGAGTTGATTATTTTTCTTTATTAAGAGCCATCGTTAAAACTGGTTTTTTTAAAAATAGAGAGGGTGGCTCTACAATTGCGATGCAATTAGTTAGAGTTATTACATCTAAGGAAGGTGCGAATAAGCGGGGAAATTCTTCTCGGCTGACTCAGTCATTTCATTTCTTCATGTTTGAGCCGATTTTTTCTCCCGTAAATGCCTTGAATCAGCCTATTTAGACCGTTTCTTCGCCATTTAAGGCGTTATCCCCAGTTTTTAGTGAGATCTCTCCCACTGACGTATCATTTGGTCCGCCCGAAACAGGTTGGCCAGCGTGAATAACATCGCCAGTTGGTTATCGTT